>CAIMNT010000233.1 GCA_903842855.1 uncultured Actinomycetes bacterium | reverse complement strand
GGCGTCAGATTGATTTACAGATAAAACAGGCGAGGCTTCGCAGCGCCCGTCATATCTGCAAATAGTCACTACAAAATTTTCTGTTATATGTCAGTGGGTGGGAGCAGACAGGCTTATTAGATGGTCATGACTTAAGGGGTGGGGTCATATTCCACCCACTTTCTGTTCAATTACACGCGCTTAAAGTAAAGTCAGACCCGACGGTTACCTTGGGTATCCAGACCAAGCTAGAAATTACCCAGAGGAGTAGGACATGGCGCTGACCACGGACCAGCTCAAAAAGTACTGGGATACCGCCAACATTCTGCGCAAGAACCTCGATGCCGCAGAGTACAAACACATCGTCCTTGGCCTTGTCTTCCTTAAGTATGTATCGGACTCCTTTGCTGAACGCCGTGATGAACTGAGCGCCGCATTCTCTGACCCCAAGAGCGATAGATATAAACCAGATGCCAAGCGCCTTAAGGCAGCACTCGATGACCGCAACTACTACAAAGAGGTCAACGTCTTCTGGGTTCCTGAAACTTCTCGATGGGAAGTAATCCAGCAAAACGCCAAGCAGGCAGATATCGCATCGCAGATTGATAATGCCCTATACGAGATTGAAAAAGAAAACCCTAAACTAGAAGGAATCGTCGAACGTCGTTACGCAGATGCCAGACTTCCAGCATCTGAACTAGGCGCGGTTGTCGATCTCATCGGTTCTATCAGTTTCGGTAATGGCCGCCATGAAGCATCCGATGTTCTGGGTCAGGTCTATGAGTACTTCCTAGGAATGTTCGCATCTGCCGAAGGAAAACTCGGCGGTCAGTTCTATACAACCCCATCAATTGTGAAGACTCTCGTTGAAGTCTTGCAACCAACATCGGGCCGCATCTATGACCCATGTTGTGGTTCAGGTGGAATGTTTGTGCAGAGCGAAAGATTCCTAGAAGCACACGGTGGAAAACTCGGCGACATTGCAATCTATGGCCAGGAATCAAATCCAACTACTCGCCGCCTTTGTGCAATGAATCTTGCCATCCGAGGAATTGATTTCGACCTTGGTAAATCAGATGGCGATACTTTTACGCAAGACCAGCATGCAGATAAACGTTTTGATTTTATTCTTATGAATCCACCTTTTGGCAGCAATGCCAGCTATCCCAAAGAACAACTAATTAACGATGTTCGTTGGAAGAAGTACGGCGTTCCCCGTGAACGTCCCGCTAACTATGCGTGGATGAGCCACGCAGTTCATCATTTAGCACCTAAGGGCCGAGCAGGAATTGTTATGCCCCGCGGAACTCTTACCTCCTCACAAGGTGGAGACGATGCTATCCGCAAGGCGTTCCTTGATGACGATGTCATTGAGTGCATTATTGACCTTCCAGGTCAGCTCTTCTTTAATACCCAGATTCCAAGCTCTCTTTGGTTCTTCAATAAAGAAAAGTCCAAGTGGAAGAAGAAGCGCGATAACCAGGTTCTGTTTATCGATGCTCGCAAACTTGGTACTCCAATCTCTCGCACCCAGATTGAATTTAGTGATGCTGAGGTTGCCCGCATTGCTGACACCTTCAACAGCTGGTGCGATGGTAAATATGAAGATATCGACGGCTTCTGTAAGTCAGTTACCCGTGAAGAAATTGTAAAGAATGGTGACTCGCTTTCTCCTGGTCGATACATCGGCACAGAGGAAGTTGAGTCCGAAAATGATGAGGACTTTGCTACTCGCATGCAGACATTGACAGCCCAGCTTTCAGAGCAACTAGAGGAATCTCATGGCTTAGAAGTATCAATTACCAGACAGCTTAAAGGTCTGGGCTATGAAATTTGAGAGTGAGGAAATTGTCTTTACCCCGATTACTTCGCTCCTAAGTGAAGTAATCGACAATAGAGGGCGAACCTGCCCAACGGCAGAGATAGGCGTTCCCCTTATAGCAACTAATTGCATTGGAAATGAAAATCTTTACCCAGTAAAAAAGAACATTCGACATGTTTCAGTAGAAACATATAAAACCTGGTTCCGTGGGCATCCTGAACCTGGAGATGTCATCTTTGTTAATAAAGGTACTCCCGGCAGAGTTTGTCTAGTTCCCGACCCTATCGATTTTTGCATTGCTCAGGATATGGTTTCTCTACGAGTAAATGAACACGTAAATAATTTGTATCTACTAGCAGCTATGCGTTCTCCTCAAGTGCAAAATCAAATTCAACAAATGCAAGTTGGCAGTATGATTCCTCACTTCAAAAAGGGAGACTTTGAGAAGCTTTTAATACCGATGCGGGATATGCCAACTCAAAAAGCCATTGGTAAAGTCTATTTTGAACTTTCGCAGAAAATAGATGTAAATGAACGTACTTCCAAAACCTTAGAAGGCATCGCACAAACAATCTTTAAATCCTGGTTTATAGATTTCGACCCAGTAAAGGCAAAAATGGCGGGGGAGACGCCAGCGGGTATGGATGCTGCGACTGCGAAGCTATTCCCTGACTCAATGGAGGAATCAGAGCTTGGGTTGATTCCCAAGGGCTGGGAAGTACGTTCACTCGATGAGATTTCAGAGTACTTAAACGGACTTGCAATGCAGAAATTTCCTGTAACCGACGAGGATGAGCAGTTACCTGTGATTAAAATCGCGCAACTGAGAGCGGGTAATACTCAAGGAGCCGATGTGGCATCTGGATTGTTGGATTCCAGATTCATAATCAAGGATGGAGACATCCTATTTTCTTGGTCAGGCACCCTCGAAGTAGAAACTTGGGCTGGTGGCCCAGGAGCACTAAATCAGCATCTATTTAAGGTTTCAGGCAAAACTGTCCCAGACTGGTATTCCTATTTATCAACAAAGGGTTTCCTTTCATTCTTCAGGGAAATAGCTAGTGGAAAAGCCACGACAATGGGCCACATACAGCGAGGTCACCTATCTGAATCAAAGCTAGCAATTCCAAACTTAGAGTTATTGAATCGAGCTACTGAAATTATTGAGCCGCTTATTTCTCTTAAAATTAAGACTTCGATTGAAAGTCGTAACTTAGCTGAGATACGTGATTCCTTGCTCCCTCGTTTGATATCAGGAGAGCTGCAGATTCCTGAAGAAATGTTGGCATCGTGATGGTGGCATACAACGAGGATGCATATGAGCTTCAATGTCTGGATTGGCTAGAGGGGATTGGTTGGACTTGGGCCAAGGGACCTGAAATTGCGCATGATGGAATGATGCCTGAGCGTTCGTCCCATAAAGACATTTTGCTCGTTGGTCGCGTTGAAGATGCAATCTCTCGCATTAATCCTGGGACGCCAAAGGATGTGATTAAGAAAGTCCGCCAGATGTTGGAGTCTCCAGGTGAGACTGATTTACTGAAGGCGAATCAACAGATTCATCGGTGGATGACTGAGGGAATGCCCGTAAAGATTCGTGAAGAATCTGGTGAAGAGACCACAAAACTGCTTTGGTTAATCGATTTTGAGAATATTGAAAACAACGATTGGTTAGCGGTCAATCAATATTCAGTACAGGTTGATGCTGATGCTGGAACTCGCAGACCTGACATTGTGCTCTTCCTTAATGGAATTCCAATAAG
Source organism: uncultured Actinomycetes bacterium (assembly GCA_903842855.1). GTDB lineage: Bacteria > Actinomycetota > Actinomycetes > Nanopelagicales > Nanopelagicaceae > PALSA-747. The sequence continues at coordinate 837 of CAIMNT010000233.1, read as the reverse complement.
CGTGCTGGAGCTAAAGAACCCATCAGATTTAGATACAGATATCTGGCAGGCATTCGAGCAATTACAGACTTATAAGGCGCAGATTTCAAGACTCTTCTATTACAACTCAGTTCTCATGATTGCTGATGGCGCCGATGCCCGTATGGGAAGTTTGACTGCAGACCAAGAGCGATTCTTAAAGTGGCGTTCGGTAGATGGCGAGGCTCGCGACCCTTATGGAACCTTTGGTCATACGCAAACACTCATTGAAGGACTATTTAACAAGCGACACGTATTGGACATGATTCAACACTTTACGATATTTGTACCAGGGCAGAAGACTTTTAAAATGCTGCCTGCGTATCACCAGTTCTTTGCAGTAGAGAAGGCATATACACGAGCATTAAGGGCGAGCGCAGACAATGGTGATGGTCGTGGTGGCCTGATGTGGCATACCCAAGGTTCAGGTAAGAGCTTTGAGATGGCATGTCTGGCAGGCATGCTTGCAACAAGTAAAGAATTAAAGAATCCAACAATTGTCGTGGTGACGGACCGTAAGAACTTAGACCACCAACTCTTTGATACCTTTGTTGACGCTAAGGCTCTGATGCGTCAAGACCCAGAGATGGCCGATTCACGGGAAGACTTACGAGAAAAGATTGGGACCCGCCCTGTAGGTGGAATTATCTTTACGACCATCCAGAAGTTTTCACCAGATGAAAATGAAACTAAATTTCCAGATTTAACAGAGCGCCGTAACGTCTTTGTTTTTACCGATGAAGCCCACCGTTCGCAGTATGGATTTAGCGCAAGAATCGATAAGGACAATAAGTTCAAAGTCGGATATGCCCAACATCT
>CAIMNT010000232.1 GCA_903842855.1 uncultured Actinomycetes bacterium | reverse complement strand
CGGAGCAACCAGATATTTACTCCCATGGATCCACCGAGATATATCAACAGCAATCCACCGAGGCTTCCCAAACCGATGGCTGGAAATACTGTGTAAACCCGCTCCATCATCACGTAGATAGCGGCCAGGGCCAAGAATGATGGAAAGACTTGTACCAGCAGTAGGGCTTGTAGGCCAATCTTTCGACCGCGGAACTTCATGCGACTAAATGCGAATGCGGAGGCCCCGCCAATAAATACGGCAATTACGGCATTTCCAGTAGCCAGAATTATGGAGTTCAGGATCCAACGCAAAAATGGAACATGAGGATCAGTCAAGAGCAAGTGATAATTGGCCCAACTAAATTGAGTAGGTATAAATGAACCAGAGTTCAGGAGTCCGGTTGGGTTAAAGCTTGATTCAATAACAACATAAATTGGAAATAGTACAAAGAGGATTATCACCCAAATATACCCATGGGCCAAGAGGTGACCTTTCGAGATCCGCCCTTTATGACGCTTGACCGCTTGAGTAGCCATTAGTTCACCAAATCCAATACTCGAGATCTCCGCAAACTCCACAAGGAGAGCGAGGCCACAATGAGGAAGATCAACATTGAAATTGCAGATGCCGAGCCATAGTTCTGATTAGCACCGTTGAAAGCCGTCTTATATGTATAAGTAATCAGAATATCGGTTGCGCCAGCGGTCTGACCATGCAAGGCATCGGTCGGTCCGCCTCCGGTAAGGAGGTAGATCAGATTAAAGTTATTGAAATTGAAGGCAAATGATGAGATGAGAAGCGGTGCCAATATTTGAAGGAGCAAAGGCAACTTAATCTGTCGCAAAATCTGGGTTGAAGTTGCGCCATCCATCTCTGCTGCTTCTTCCAAATCGGCTGGGATCGCCTGCAAAGCGCCGGTGCTGATCAGGTAGAAATAAGGCAACCCCAACCACAAATTCACTATCAATACCATGCCACGGGCTAGCCAAGGACTGTCAAAGAAATCGATATGCGAATGGAATAGCGCATTAACCGCACCAAACTGCGTGTTAAACATCCCCTTCCAGATCAGGATACTCATGAAACTCGGAATGGCGTACGGCAAGATCACAATAGATCGATAGAAGCGCTTAAAGCGCAATTTTTGTTCTAAAGCGATCGCTAAGAGCAACCCAAAACCAAACATCAATATCACGGTGATTGAGGCGAAGCAGAAAGTCCAAACGAAGACTCCGATAAAGGGGCCACGAATGTTTGGATCGCTCAGTAAGTGGGCATAATTTTGGAATTTGCTGAATGATTTCCATCCGGGGTATAAAACGTCTTTCGGATTATTAACATTTGCAAAGTTTCCATTGCCATTATCTTTATAAGTCCTACCTGTAGCTAAATTCTTAAGTAAGCCCGATGCGGAGTCGTACTGCACGCTCTGAGTTAAGAGAGAGGCAGAGGATGTGTCTTGAGGTTGGATGAAATTGCCATTAGGGAGTGGGAATTTAGCAGTCGAAATCACGCTATCGAGATTTGCTTCCTCGTCAGGGGTATACGCCTTAAATCCCGAGACGCTAACGGCATCACCTTTTGCATTGGTCTTAAACTCCCCTGGGTTAAGCACCACTACAGTCTTTTCATTGGCGATATACGAGATATGTGTTGCGGGATTGGTGAGTAAGGCAGTGAACCCACCATTGTCCGTCCCCAAGACCATATCGTAAGAAGTATTAGCGGCATCCGGGGTCAAGCCATTGTTAATGAGCTGCGTCACCGCAGCATCTTTAGTAATGATATTTCCAGATTGATAGTTAAAGAAAGACATCTCCACGGTATAAACCACCGGGATAACAACAAAGAGAATGAGAAGAATCAGCCCCGGCAAAAGGAATTTGAATGGCATTGTGCGCTTGGAGAAGTAAACATAGTTCGCGGCCAGCGCCACGAGGGCAATAACTAGTTGAATTATTCCAGAGTGCTTATGAAGTGCTGCGAAAAACATGGCGAGCAGGATGGCATCTATCGCGGCCATGAAAATAATTTTGCCAAGCAATGCAATGGTCCCAGTGAAACCAGAAAGGCGATTCACGTAGACCTCCAAAAACTACTCTTGTTGGAATTATTATTGCGGAATTTTATCTTAAATAAAACTGGCCGACAGTAATAACTGCCGGCCAGTTTTAGTAATTACAGACTAGAGCGTTGCAGCTGCATCGTTAAAGTCTTTTTGTTCGATAGCTGCAGCAGCATTGAGGCTAGCCGCCGCATCCTTACCCTGGGTAAAGATAGCTGTATAGAGAGCGGTCAAGGTGTCGTACCAGTTGGTTCCGCCAGCCTTGTCGTTCAAAAGCGCATCAACCTGTGGTGTACCAGATTGTGCAGCAGTTGCTACACCAAGTGTAAGTGGATCAGTTACTTGTGCAATCGCCTGACCATTTGCTGGTGGACGAGTTGATGCCTTGTACATGGCAACTTGACCAGATGTTGATGCAAAGTAGTTCAAGAGAAGTTGACGAGCACCAATTGAGACTCCATGAGTTGATGCATATGAAGTCAAGAACGCACCTGAGTAGTTAACCCACTGTGTTGCGGTTCCGCCATTGAGGCCAGGAATACCTGATAGACCGAAGCTAAGTCCTGCCTTGGTGTATCCCCCGTAGTTCCATGCACCGGTAATAGCAAATGGAATTTTTCCTGCAGTGAATGCTGCATTACAAGAGTCCCATTGGAAGAAGCCAGTTGACTTGCCTGAAGAATCAAGCAGGTACTTCTTTACATTGCCAATGAATGCTGAGGAGTTAAGAACAACCTTGGTGTAGTTAGGTGTGCTCTTAGAGATATCCCAAGCGCCACCGCCAAAACCATTGAGGAGGGCTTGTGTGCCCCAAGTTCCATCAACTGCGCAAACTCCACCAACCAGTCCCTTAGAGGCCTTGTTTGAGTTATAGAAGTTAACCATCTGAACCAAACTTGTTGGAGCGGATGATCCAAAGAGAGTCTTGTTGTAAACAAGTGCTGTTGTGTCGATATCTAGTGCTACGCCATATTGCTTTCCGCCATATGACATTGCTGAGATAGCACCTTTAGAGAAAGCTTGGTTAGCGCTTCCAGGTTGGATTGAAGCAAGCTTGCCTGACTTAGCATCAAGAACGAATGAGGCAGGGCCAGTAAGTACATCTGGAGCACTTGCAGCAGACGCCTTTGACCATGCATCTTGCAGCGCAGTGAGGCTTGAGAAGAACTTAACTTGGATCTTGTAACCTGGAACGATTGATGTGTTTCCACCAATCAAAGTTGTAAGTTGTGGACCACGTTGATCATCGGCCCAAACAATAAGCGTACGAGTTGCGGCATTTGCACTCGGTACGAGAAGAGTTGAACCTACAAGTGCTGCGCTGGCAACTATGCCAACCAGACCGAGTTTCTTTTTCATGCATTCCTCCATGGATTATTAACCCCCGGGTCTCCCCGAAAGTTTCGACACGTGTCGATCAGTGGTGCTAATGTATAGCGAGTTTCTTAGAAATAGAAGCCAGCCAGCACTCATCGAGCAGATTGTGACTAAAGAGTTATAAATGGCCACCCGTGAAGAAGTCGCAAAACGTGCCGGGGTATCCCCCAGCACAGTGACCTATGCCCTTACCGGCAAGCGCTCTATAAAGGCCGAGACTCGTGAGCGAATCCTTCAGGTGGTCGCGGAGCTTAACTACGTCCCCCACTTTGCGGCGGGCGCACTTGCCGGTGGTAGGTCTAAGACTCTTGCAATGCTCTTTCCGGGCAGCGCTGCGGGTATTTCACCCGTCGCACTTCAATACATCACAGGGGCGGTGAATGCGGCTAGCGAGCGGGGTTACGCACTGATCTTGTGGCCTGGCGATAACGCAGATATGAATCAGATCGCCACCCTGGCCAAGTCCGGATTACTCGGTGCGGTTCTACTTATGGAGATTCACTTAAAGGATAAACGCGTTGAGTATCTAATTGAGCAAGGTGTTCCGCTCACCATGATCGGCAGGACCAAAGACCCTTCAGGTATTAACTATGTGGACCGAGACTTTGAGGAGGTCTCAAGGCGCGCCTTCGAATATTTCCATGAACTAGGCCATAAAAACATCGCATTTCTCACTCAAGCTAGCGAGAAACCAACAAGTGACCCGCGAGGCGTGGATCAGAGATTTCAAAGTTCGATCCTTGAACACGCTAAAAGTCTAGGAATTATTGCGACGGAAATTCCGAGCCTCAATGATCCAAATTCTGGCCGAGTGGCTTACCAATTTATGCGTAAGAAATATAAGAAGGTCACCGCAGTTCTAGCACTCCCAGATCTGGCCACTATTGGATTTATTAACGGTGCCCACGAGGAGGGAATCTCTATTCCTGAAGATCTCTCGGTAATTTCTGTAAACACCCCGAGGGCACAGATCAATATGTCCTGGCCGAAACTAACAACCGTGGATCTCCCTGCATACGAGATGGCAGCTTCAGCAATAAACTTAACGATTGATGAGTTAGAAGAAATCCCCAACCCACACAAACAACAGTTGTGGGTTGGGGATTTAATCCTCGGGGATTCCACCGCCCCTCATCAGGGGTGAAAACCTCTCGGTTCTAAATCGGTATTGACTAATTAGTTGTGGAGTTGGTGAACTGTCTCGTCCCAGCCCTTTACATCCTTCGGGCTTCGTGGACCAGGTCCAACATAGCGCGCAGACGGGCGGATTAAACGGCCCGTGCGCTTCTGCTCCAAGATATGAGCAGACCAGCCCGCGGTACGGGCAGCGGTGAACATTGAGGTAAAGAGCGGTGCTGGAACTTCAGCAAAATCAAGAACAATCGCTGCCCAGAATTCAACGTTTGTCTCTAAGACACGTTCTGGGTGGCGCTCATGCAATTCAGCGAGCGCAGCTTTTTCCAGTTCAAGGGCAACCTCATAGCGAGGTGCTCCGAGTTCCTTGGCAGTACGACGCAGCGTACGAGCACGAGGATCTTCTGCGCGATATACGCGATGTCCAAATCCCATCAAACGTTCGCCGCGATCCATAATGCCTTTAACGTAGGAACGAGCATCACCGTGCTTTTCAACGCCTTCGATCATGCTCAGTACGCGTGCAGGTGCTCCACCGTGCAAAGGACCCGACATCGCACCGATCGCACCTGATAGAGATGCCGCAACATCAGCACCCGTCGATGCGATTACGCGGGCTGTAAAGGTCGAGGCATTCATTCCATGTTCTGCGGCAGATACAAAGTATGCATCGATTGCGCGAACGTGTAATGGATCGGGCTCTCCGCGCCAACGAATCATCATGCGTTCAACCACGGTGTGAGCCTTATCGATTTCTGATTCAGGAACTACAGGCTGAATCACGCCACGTGCTGATTGTGCAACATAGGAGAGAACCATCACCGATACACGAGCCAGATTTGAGCGAGCTTCATCATCTGAGATATCAAGAAGTGGCTTTAGCCCCCACGCAGGAGCGAGCATTGCGATTGCTGATTGAACATCTACCCGCACATCGCCAGAGTGAACTGGAAGTGGGAATCTCTCGGCCGGTGGCAGTCCGGGATTGAACTCATCATCAACTAAAAGTCCCCAGACATTTCCGAAGGTGACTCGACCGACTAAATCCTCAATATCAACACCGCGATAACGCAGCGCGCTTCCCTCTTTATCTGGTTCTGCAATAGTCGACTCAAAGGCAATAACGCCTTCTAAGCCCGGCTTGAAATCATCGCTCACGGAAAATCCCTCCACAATAGGTGCGCTTATTCTTGCGCTTGAACCTACGCGGTACAAACCCTTGTGTCCCAAATAGCCGAATACCCGAAAGTGACGTTAGATACACCTATGAGCACCTCCGACGAGCCCAACGCTGGCCTCACCCGCGATCAAATTAGAGCCATGCGCCGCTCCTATGGAGAGCACGGGTTGGCCGAGTCCGACCTCGCTTCTGATCCAATCGCCCAATTCAAGATCTGGCTGTCCGAGGCTGCTGCAAACCCAGTTATCGTGGAGGCAAATGCCATGGTGCTCTCCACCGTGGATGAATGGGGTCCTGCCTCTCGGACCGTGCTCCTGAAGGATGTCTCTGACTCCGGGTTCTCTTTCTTCACAAATTATGAGTCCAACAAAGGGCGTGCAATTGCAACTCGACCCGAGGTTGCTTTGCTCTTTCCCTGGTATGCGATGGAACGGCAGGTAATCGTCAAAGGAACAGCTAGTAAGGTCAGTGAAGAGGTAACTCAAGAATATTTCTCGACGCGGCCTTGGAGCAGCCAGATCGGGGCATGGGCGAGTTCGCAATCACGAGATCTTGAATCTCGAGAACACCTACAAGCCCGTTTTGATGAGTTTGCCGCAAAATATCCTGAGGGCTCAGCGGTGCCGACTCCCCCGCATTGGGGTGGCTACCTCGTTGCACCTATCTCCTTAGAGTTTTGGCAGGGACGGTACTCAAGGCTCCACGATCGTTTGATATTCACCACATCGGACGACGGATGGCACCTCTCGCGCCTGCATCCCTAACAATGCCTTAGGGTTTGGACATGAGCGATATAACAATTCCAGTGGAACTCAAACCTCTCGACGGACGATTCGGTTGCGGACCTTCCAAGATCCCACAGGCTGCAATCGACGCCTTAGCGGCCAGCAATTCACTGCTCCTTGGAACCTCGCATCGCCAGGCTCCCGTGAAGAATTTGGTTAAAGAGGTCCGCGCTGGACTGGCTTCACTCTTCAACCTTCCAGATGGTTACGAAGTTATCGTCGGAAATGGTGGCTCCACAGCATTTTGGGACATCGCAACTTTTAATTTGATCGAGAAGAAGTCGCAGCACCTAGTCTTTGGTGAATTCTCTTCAAAGTTTGCAGCTGCAGCCAAGGAAGCGCCGTTCCTCGATGACCCAACTGTTATTAAATCAGAGCCAGGAACACACCCGGTGGCCCAAGCAGAGGCAGGTGTTGATGTCTACGCCTTTACCCACAACGAAACCAGTACAGGAGTTTCAGCTCCCATCATTCGCCCCGCTGGAACAGAAGGCGCTCTCGTCCTTGTCGATGCAACAAGTGCCGCGGGTGGACTTGATGTTGATCTCAACGAGTGCGACGTCTACTATTTCGCGCCGCAGAAATCTTTTGCTTCAGATGGAGGACTATGGATTGCAATTATGAGTCCTGCAGCTATTGCACGCGTGGAGAAGATCAAGGCTTCGGGCCGTTGGATTCCAGCTTTCTTTGATCTCACAATTGCCATTGAGAACTCGCGCTTAGAGCAGACATACAACACTCCTGCTCTTGCCACACTCATCTTGCTTAACGAACAAATTAAGTGGATGAACGCTGGCGGCGGACTCTCCTTCGCTGCAGGTCGTAGCGCAGAATCGTCCGCGCATCTCTATCAATGGGCTGAGGCGACTTCCTACACAACTCCATTCGTAGTAGAGCCAGCCGCACGCTCAAAGGTCGTTGGAACCATCAATTTTGATGACTCAATTGACGCGATGGCCGTTGCCAAAGCTTTACGGGCTAATGGAATTGTTGATACCGAGCCATACCGCTAATTATGCAAGAACAAATTGCGTATCGCTATGTTCCCTGCCATCGATCCAGCTGATGTTCGCGCACTCACCGCTTGTATCAATTATGTGGTGGTGGAGCTCAGTAAATGATGAGTGCCAAGATGCGCCGTCGGGTAACCATCGGCGTTCTGATGCTTCTCTTCTTACTTGCCGTGCTTGGAAGCGTTGGAGTCATTAAATAATTCATATTGCATATTTAAGTTCTTGGAGCCTCTTCTTACTCACGACATAAATGAAGAGTGCACCAAGCGCAGTTATCCCGCCGCAGAGCGCAACTGTCTCGCGAATACCAATTACATCAGCAAGCCAGCCGATCAACGGTGAACCAAAGGGCGTGGCTCCAAGAAAGATAAGGAGATAGAAGCCCATCACGCGACCACGTAACTCATGGGGAGTCGTAGTCTGCACATAAGTATTGGCTGAGATCATCGTTGTTAATGCGAAGAAACCACAAACAGGTAGAGCAGATGCGAATGCAGGATAATTTGGCATCGCTGACTGTGCAATTAAACAAGTACCAAAGATTCCGGCGCACCCCATGATGAAGCGAGGACTATGCCTTCGATCAAGGCGAGTGGAGACGATCGCGGCAGTGAGAGAACCAATGGCCAAAACACTTCCCATCAGACCAAAAGCTCCAGCATCTTTGTGAAATATTTTTGTGGCAATTAACGCGTTAAATATCTGAAAATTCAACCCAAAGGTAGAAGCGAAGAAGACGGTGGCGACGATCGCCACGATATCGGTTCGGCTTTTGATGTACCGAAGTCCATCGATGATCTTTCGATCTTTCTCATCTTTGGGTAATCGATGCAACTCTTCGGGGCGCATTAATGCCAGTGCAGCAATCACGAACGCAAAGGAACCAGCATTTAAAAGGAATGATGGGCCAGTGTGAAAGTACTTGATCAAAATTCCCGAGATGGCGGGGCCAACAAGCCTTCCTAGGTTGAAGTTGGCTGAATTCAAACTCACCGCATTCGCGATATCGGATTTTCCGACCAACTCTGATGTAAATGATTGGCGTACGGGTGCATCGAGTGCTCCAAAGAACCCCAAGCTGAAGGCTAAAATAAATACTTCGAGCATTGTGACGCGATGAGAAATTATTAACCAACCCAAGATTGCCGCGGTAGTTCCACCTCCCGCGTTTGTAATTACGAGGAGCTTGCGTTTATCAAGGCGATCGGCCAGCGAACCAGCATACAAACTGAAAAGTAGCATCGGAAGAAATTGCAACCCCGTCACGACTCCGAGTGCAGACCCACCTTTATGCAAATCGCTAACGACCAGCCAGTCTTGCGCCACGCGCTGAGCCCACGTTCCAATATTGGAGACCATATTGGCGGCAAAGAAGAGTCGAAAATTTCTGTGCTTGAAGGAGCGAAAAGATCCTTCATTGGATGCCATAATCGAAGTCTACAAGTGTCGGCGCTTTCAACAGGAAGTATGCTCGCCTGGTGAGACAGACCCTACCAATTACGATCATCGGAACATCCGTATGGTTCATAGCACTTGTCATTGAACTGGCGCGCAATGCGCAAAGCAGCTCCATTTGGATCTGCCTAGTAGGCATCGGACTGGGCTTAATGGGAACTACCTACATCTTGCGCGGGCTGCGCAAAAGTGCAAAGCGATCAAAGTAAGGTTTTAGCCTTCGATCTGACCGGCAATTCCACGAAGTACTTTTCCAAGTCGTTCGGCTTCAGTACTCGTTGGATATCGTCCATGTCGTAAGCCATTGCCTACCTTGTCTAGCATCTTGATGCTGTCCTCAATGATGGTGGCAAGGTCATCTGCATTAATTCTGGTGTTTGCAACGACCGATGCAGGCTCATCAATGATTCTTACTGAAAGCGCTTGAGGGCCGCGGCGACCTTCAGCAACACCAAATTCCAATTTAGTTCCTGGCTTTACAGTTGGAACTCCGGATGGAAGTGCAGAGGCAGCGAGATAAACATCTTCGCCCTCTTCAGATGAGATAAAACCAAATCCTTTTTCGAGGCTAAACCACTTGACGCGACCAATAGGCATTGGCTTCTCCCTTCGTGTGCTCACAATTAGCACTCGTTGGCACTAATAAGGCCAGAGCTCTGTCTGGCAAGGTATTTAGTTTATCGGAAATAGCGCAGCCGCCGTTGCCTCGTAAAAACTCTATTCGGGAACAATCAGCGCTTGCGAATGAGCGCCACAGCCGTGATCGACCGAGACAACGCGGGCATCTTCTGGGGAGAGCGCATTTGCACAGACTCCGAAGGCGGAACGCAAAGAACCAGCGATGGGCAGGAAGAATCCACATGAGAAGCAGGGCATAGGTGCATACTGAGCGATCGGCGTATTTGGACCGCGATCACCCTCATACCAACGTTTGCTCGCAGCATCGCGACCAACGATGGAAAGTACGCGTGCCCGACCTAGCCCAAATTCAAATTGTTCGGCGAGCGCAAGATCTTCATCTCCCGGCAAGGAATCAAATCCCGGAACTAGTCGAACATCATCAGATGAGGTTGGAACAATATCCCCCACGCCTACATCGCCAGGTTCAATACGATCTTTGTAGGCAACCCACTCGGGAGCTAAGAGAGAGTCAGCTCCAGGAAGTAGCACTACATCAGCAATGGTTGCAGGTGCCGCATCATCTACTTTGATAACCGTGACCGCCCAGCGCCAGCCTGAATATCCAGGAAGCGATGATTCAAAGAGATAGGTTGCAATTCGCTCATCTTCTTGATCAATTGAGACAAGCTCGCCTACAAATTTAGGGTCGCGCGCATCTTCCAGCGCAGCGCCGCGCGCTAAATCCAGCGCGTTAAATGTGTCGGTCATGAGGTTAGGGTAATGCGAAACGGCCCCCCAAGAAAATTGGGAGGCCGTTTTAAGCGTTAATGAGCTACTAGAAGTCCATATCTGCAGCTGGGTTGTTAGCGCCGACCGCCTTGGGTTCAGGCTTATCGGTGACAACTGCTTCTGTGGTCAAGAAGAGTGCGGCAATTGACGCAGCATTTTGCAGTGCAGAACGAGTGACCTTGGCAGGATCGATGATGCCAGCCTTAATCATGTCTACGTATTCACCGGTTGCAGCGTTAAGTCCGAACCCTGATTCAAGGTTACGAACCTTCTCAACAACTACTCCACCTTCAAGACCAGCATTTATTGCGATCTGCTTGAGCGGAGCTTCAATACCAAACTCAACAATGCGAGCGCCGGTGGCTTCATCGCCAGTAAGTTTGAGATTAAGGAGGGCAGCCTTGCCAGCTTGAAGAAGCGCAACGCCACCTCCGGCAACAATTCCTTCTTCAACTGCAGCCTTTGCATTGCGGACGGCATCTTCAATGCGGTGCTTACGCTCTTTGAGTTCAACCTCAGTTGCAGCACCGGCCTTGATAACTGCTACGCCACCAGCAAGCTTTGCAAGACGCTCCTGCAATTTTTCACGATCGTAATCTGAATCGCTCTTCTCGATCTCGGCGCGGATTTGATTGACGCGGCCCTTAATCTGCTCAGCATCACCAGAGCCTTCAACGATAGTTGTCTCTTCCTTAGCAATAACGACCTTGCGGGCGTGGCCAAGAAGATCCATGGTCGCTGCATCTAGTTTCAGACCAACTTCTTCCGAGATAACGGTTCCACCGGTGAGAATTGCGATGTCTTGCAACATCGCCTTTCGGCGATCACCAAAGCCCGGTGCCTTTACGGCGGCGGAGCGGAAGGTTCCGCGAATCTTATTTACAACGAGAGTTGCAAGGGCTTCACCTTCAACATCCTCAGCCAAGATCAAAAGTGGCTTACCGGATTGCATAACTTTCTCGAGGATTGGTAGAAGATCTTTAATATTTGCAATCTTGGAGTTAGCAATCAAAATATATGGATCTTCGAGAACTGCCTCCATACGATCTGAATCGGTTGTGAAATATGGCGAGATATAACCCTTATCAAAGCGCATTCCCTCGGTGAGCTCGAGTTCAAGCCCAAAGGTATTGCTCTCTTCAACGGTAATAACGCCCTCTTTACCGACCTTATCCATCGCTTCAGCGATCATCTCGCCGATAGTGGCATCGGCAGCAGAGATAGATGCGGTAGCCGCGATCTGCTCCTTGGTGTCAACGTTCTTAGCCATCTTGCTGAGCTCAGCTGAAATTGCTTCAACTGCTTTCTCAATCCCGCGCTTTAGCGCCATTGGATTTGCTCCAGCGGCGACGTTGCGAAGTCCTTCACGTACAAGTGCTTGAGCCAAGACGGTAGCCGTGGTTGTTCCATCGCCTGCTACATCATCTGTCTTCTTAGCAACTTCCTTAACGAGCTCAGCGCCAATCTTCTCCCAAGGATCGTCAAGATCAATCTCCTTGGCGATGGAGACTCCATCATTGGTGATTGTTGGGGCGCCCCATTTCTTCTCTAGAACTACATTTCGACCACGGGGTCCAAGTGTTACTTTGACGGCGTCGGCGAGCGTCGACATTCCTCGCTCTAAGCCGCGGCGAGCCTCTTCGTTGAAGGCGATCATCTTTGCCATGTCTGTTATCTCCCTTTAAGAATCTTCAATAATCGTCATTAGTGATTATCACTCACCTAGGGCGAGTGCTAACCAAACTCTAGCGAAAGG
>CAIMNT010000231.1 GCA_903842855.1 uncultured Actinomycetes bacterium | reverse complement strand
TTTGCAGAGCGCACATCAAGGCGCATCACGGTGAATACTGCGGAGATTGCCGAAAGTAGACCAACTCGATCGGGGGCCACAATTTCAATGTCTAGAACATCACCCCGCTCACTCACTTCTAGCGACAATTCACGTTGAGCTACCTTTGAAATTTGATCGGGCGTAAGTTCAGGTTGTGGAGGCGGGGCAACTCCCTGCATAGCCCCCAGAGTGCGAGTGACAAGGCTCTCGACCAGACCGGCTTTCCATTCGGTCCAGGCAGTTCGCCCTGTCGCCTCACCATCAGCGATGCTAAGGGCGTGCAACAACTCTAAAAGCTCAGCGCTATCGACAAGTGAGAGAACGTATTCAATAGTTTGGGGGTCATCGATATCACGGCGCGTAGCTACCGTCGGCAAGAGAAGATGGAGGCTAACCATCTTTGCTAAATATTCGGCGTCGTTATCGCTAAAACCCATTCTTTTTGCTAAAGGCTTTATAAGTTCTGCGCCGAACTCTGAGTGATCCTCCCCTAGATATCCCTTTCCAATATCATGGAAGAGCGCTCCGACTAGAAGTAGATCTGGTCTGTGTACCTGGCGGGTTAGCGCTGCAGCTCGTACCGCTGTCTCTAACATGTGACGATCGACAGTGTGATGGTGCAGCACATTTCGCTGCGGTAGAAAGCGCACATGAGCCCACTCCGGAATCCATCGTGCAATGAGATCCTCTTGATCGAGTGATTCAAAGACACTGACCATCGACTCTCCCGCGCCTATGAAGGCAACTAAATCCTCTCGGGTCTGCCTCGGCCAGGGAGTTGGAAGAGGAGTGAAATCGTCGGCAATGCGCATGGCACTTTCCAGTGAAATTCGGACGCCGCGTTGCGCAGCAATGGCTGCGGCGCGAAGCCCAATACCGGGGTCAGCCTTAATGTCATAGTCATCAAGGACTCCGATCTCGCTGCGATAACGGTAAAGCCCCTTCGCGACAGGAACGCGCTTACTCCGGCGAAGTGAGATTCGATGCAAGCGCTCCTCAATGCGATACCAGGCCAACTGCATCACGTAATCAACTGAGCGAGCCGCCCGCGAAAGCTCTAGCATCAACTCATCTGCGTCCGAGAAATCCAGGGCTGCGGCAACGGCATCTTGCTCCGTAAGAAGTAACTGATCACGAGTGCGCCCAGTCACTAAATGTAAACGCTCTCGCACATTTCCAAAGAGAGCCTCGGCAGCAGCCAATCGATCTAAGGCGATGGGAACAAACTCGCTCTTCGCAAGATTTCGTATGGTGTTGATATCGCGTAAGCCACCTCGCGACTCTTTAATATCAGGCTCGAGTAAGAAGGCCATCTCTCCAAATGCTTCAGTTCGAGTAGCGACCGCCTTGCGAACCATCGGAAGATAGGCACGGATCTTCCTGCGCCATTGCTTATTTGCATCGGCCTCTACGCCTTGAGTTAAGAGTTCATTACCAATGACGTGTCGAATATCGAGCAGACCAAATATGACTTTTATATCTCCGCCGGCTACTGCTTTAGTCTCTTTACGAGTACGGACCGAGTAATCAATCTGTCGTCCTTCATTCCACAGTGGATTGAGCATCGCCTTAACGAATGTACTTAAAACCTTCTCTGGCAAGCCAATGTGAATAAAGAGAATATCGAGATCTGAGCCAGGCGATAGCTCTCCCCTACCAAAGCCTCCCACCGCAGCAAGTGCGATCTGTCTTTCGGAAACTCCAGCAATGAGAAGAGCGCCGTGAAAGAGATCTACGAGTTCACGATCACTCGCATCAGATCTTTCGCGGCGCTCCCTAGTACCCATGTAGGTAGCCTACTTAAATGGTTCCTTAAATAGCGTCGACTCCACGCTCACCGGTACGGACACGGACGATATGGTCTACAGGAACTGACCAAACCTTTCCATCCCCAATTGCACCGGTTGAAGCTGCCTTGACGATTACATCGATGACTTTTTCAGCATCAGCTGAGTCGACGACGACTTCAAGACGAATCTTTGGAATCAAATCAATGGTGTATTCCGCACCGCGATAGACCTCGGTGTGGCCACGTGTACGACCAAAGCCCATAGCTTCTGAGACGGTCATACCAGTGATACCAAATGCGTTGAGAGCATTCTTTACATCATCCAACTTAAATGGCTTGATGATTGCTGTAATGAGTTTCATTTTTGCCCCTTAGTGGATTAGTTGTTAGAGGTGAAGTTGGAGAGGAAACGAGATCCATCACTGAAAGTGGCGGATTCGTAAGCAGTTTCTGCATGCTGTGAAAGGTCGAGACCAGCGGCCTCATCCTCTTCAGATACCCGCAATCCAACCGTCTTCTCCAAGATGAAGGCAAGGATGTATGTGACGATGAATGAATAAGCGACAACGGCTACTACTGCAAGTGCCTGGTGACCCATAAGAGTCCATCCACCCTTGTAGAAGACGCCGTTTGCACCGTTGACCATGGCTGTTCCGAAGAGGCCAATCAAGAGGGCACCCAAGATACCGCCGACAAGGTGAACGCCTACAACATCAAGTGCATCATCAAACTTTAAGATGTTCTTGAGACCAGTTGCCAAGCAGCAGACTGCACCAGCAAGGAGACCGATCACGATAGATCCAACAGGGCTTACGAATCCACACGCAGGTGTGATTGCGACAAGACCAGCAACAGCGCCAGATGCAGCACCGAGCGTTGTTGAGTGACCATCGCGGAACTTTTCAGTGATGATCCAACCGAGAAGTGCGGCACCGGTTGCGGTGTTTGTGTTAACGAAGGCATATGCAGACAAGGTGTTTGCAGAGAGAGCCGATCCAGCGTTGAAGCCGAACCAACCAAACCACAAGAGACCTGCACCTAGAAGTACGTATGGAACATTGTGTGGACGCATACGCTCTTTTGGCCAACCCTTGCGCTTACCAATTACAAGGATGACAGCGAGGGCCGCAGCACCTGCGTTGGCGTGAACCACAGTTCCACCTGCAAAGTCTTCTGCGCCTTTCTTAGCCAACCATCCTGCTGGTGAGAATACCCAGTGTGCAACAGGTGCATAAACAAGGATTAACCAGAGTGAGGAGAAGGCGACCCAGCTACCGAACTTAAGACGGTCAGCTGTACCACCAGTAATGAGGGCTGGAGTAATAATCGCGAACATCAATTGGAATGCAACGAAGACCATCGGCGGAATTGTGAGGGACAATCCAGTCGGTTCCATCCAAATATGGTTGAGTCCGAAATTCTTTAGATTACCGATGAGACCGTTACTACCTTGGAATGCAAGTGAGTAAACTCCAAGAATCCAAAGTACGGATACGGTTCCCATAGTTACATAGTTCTGTGCCAACATTCCGAGAACGT
Source organism: uncultured Actinomycetes bacterium (assembly GCA_903842855.1). Classification (GTDB taxonomy): domain Bacteria; phylum Actinomycetota; class Actinomycetes; order Nanopelagicales; family Nanopelagicaceae; genus PALSA-747. Next base: position 8,170 of record CAIMNT010000231.1, on the reverse strand, counting down.
TCTTACCGCGAACCATTCCGCCGTAGAAGAAGGCCAGACCTGGGGTCATAAGTAGGACGAGTGCGGAAGATGCCAGGAGCCAAGCGGTATCTGCATGGTTTGTGGCATCTGTTGCTGTAGCCGCAGCGGATACAGCGGTGCCCATTAAGAAATGCATAGATTCTCCATTTTTATTTTAAGGTGAGGAGATCTCATCATTGAGAGGTCCGAAGAAAGTTGGCCGACACTGGCACGAACTATTTCGTCTTACGAACGGCGTAAATTTAACAGACGATTCGCCTAATCGGAACCAATCAGCCCTGAAATATAGGTGTCTGCTTCGAAAGTGGCGAAGTCCGTCGCGCTCTCACCGGTCCCCACAAATTTGATCGGAACCCCCGTGGCCCGTTCAATTGCGAGTGCGACGCCGCCTTTGGCCGAACCATCCATCTTGGTGAGTATCAAGCCCGTGACAGCCACGCTCTCGATGAAGCTCCGTGCCTGAATAATCCCATTTTGTCCCGTTGTGGCATCTACCACCAGGAGTACCTCGTCTACTCCCCCAGCCTTCTCTACCACCCGACGAATTTTTCCAAGTTCATCCATCAAATTAGATTTGGTGTGAAGGCGCCCTGCGGTATCAACAATCAGATAATCGACCTGCATCTCCTTCGCCGTTCGGGCCGCATCAAAGACAACGGATGCGGGATCACCTTGGAATTTGCCGGCGATAACTCGCACCCCAATTCGCTCACCCCACGTCTGAAGTTGTTCGATTGCCGCGGCGCGAAAGGTGTCGGCCGCTGCAACGACCATAGTCTTGCCTTGCGTAGAAAGCGATTGCGCTAATTTTGCGACCGATGTGGTCTTTCCCGTTCCATTAACTCCAACTACCAAAACTGTCGTCGGACGAGAACCATTGAACGCTAATTCACGAGAACTACTAGTGAGCGCTCCGCGCAGCGCCTCCGTAATTGCAGCTTGGGCATCATTCCCTTTGTGACTCTGAGCTGCGGAAATAATCTCTTCACTGAGAGTTGCACCGAGGTCAGCCTCAATAAGAGATTTTCTGAGTTCATCCCAGTCTGATTGCGTCGCACTACCACCACGAATCTTGGCAAGGATTTTACTAAAAAGAGCCATAACTTAATCAGATTCGTTAAACAGATTCGGATTCGCGCAACCGTTGCGAAATAACTTCAGATACTCCATCGCCGCGCATGGTGACTCCGTACAAAGCATCGGCAATCTCCATCGTGCGCTTCTGGTGAGTAATAATGATGAGTTGAGATTTCTCACGCAACTCTTCAAAGACACCCAGCAGACGACTGAGGTTGGTGTCATCTAGGGCAGCTTCAACTTCATCCATTACATAGAACGGACTTGGACGCGCCTTAAAGATCGCAACCAACATCGCTACAGCAACAAGTGAACGCTCTCCACCCGACAAAAGAGATAAACGCTTGACGCGCTTTCCTGGAGGCCGCGCTTCAACATCTACACCCGTTGTCATCATGTTGCTTGGATCAGTAAGTATTAAACGGCCATCTCCACCTGGGAAGAGGCGAGCAAAGATCTTTTCAAATTCGCGAGCGGTATCGTGGTAGGCCTCATTGAAAATCTCAACGACCTTCTCATCGACCTCCTTGATAATGTCGAGCAGATCTCTCTTGGTCTTCTTCAAGTCTTCTAATTGCTCGGCAAGGTACTTAAGGCGCTCTTCGTGAGCTGTGTATTCCTCAAGAGCAAGCGGATTGATTTTGCCCAACATAGCAAGACCGCGCTCAGCTTGAGCTAATCGTTTCTCTTGTTGATCTCGGCGATAAGGAATCAGATCACCTGGAACAAAGTTCCCTTCCTCATCTTCAACGACGGTCGGGACATCGTTCTCGGGGCCATATTCGACGACGAGAGTTTCAATATCTACGCCCAACTCTTCGACGGCGCGTTGTTCAAGTTGCTCAATGCGCAATCTCTGCTCGGCGCGCATAATTTCATCGCGATGCACACTGGAGGTGAGATGTTCGAGTGCAGTAGTGAGTTCGCGAATCTTGCCACGAACATTGAGGGTTTCGCCCTCGCGATCGGTACGCGATGCCTCCAACCGCTCTCGCTCCGCTAAAGCCTTTGCCAAAGTAACCTCAATTTGAATAAGCGCCTCATAAGCCAGATCTGCAATTTCGCGCGCCTTAGTTGCTGCAACAGTTCGCTCCTGCATGCGTGCTATCGCCTTGACTGCATTGTCACGTTCTGCTTGTGCGCTCTGTTCCAAAGCTCTGGCGCGATCTGCAACGGCGGTTATGCGCTCTTCCATCGTGCGAAGTTCGAGTCGGGCTTCAACTTCAACGGCGCGAGCAGCGCTGACACGAGCGCGAATATCTTCTAAAGAATTGAGATCAGGCTCTGGTGGAGTTTGATGCGATTCAAATTGTGAAATAGCAGATGAAAGATCACTCTCATCTTTTGCACGTTGTTCACTCGCCGCGCTTATAGATGCATTTAAACGTTCGACTTCGGCCTGAGCGTTCTTTACATTCTGCCCGGCAACTGCCATTTGTTCTGCGAGCCCAGATATTTTGGCATCTGATTCGTTCAACCCCGATAAAGCCTGATCGTGCTTCTTCTGAGCGCTCTCTACTGCGCTGGTTGACTTAGCAAGTTCAAATTTCAAGGAGTCACAACGAGTAATGATCTCGTTGAGAGCACTACGAGTTTTCTCAATGGAGGCCGAGATCTCGATTGCGGAATTTGCAGCGGCAGAACCCCCACGAACACGATTGCGACTTACTAAATCTCCATCGCGCGTTACTGCGATAAGACCAGGATTTTGGGAGACAACTCTCTCGGCATCAGCTAGGTCATCTACGGCGACAATTCCTCCGAGCAGCGCCTCGATCATCTCTTCGAGACCTTGAGATTTAATCAAGGAGGCAAGCGAGGCTAAGCCTGCGGGAAGCGAGTTGCGAGCAGTGAATTCGCCATCAACGACGAGAAGTTCGGATTGACCCGCATCTTCGGTCTTGAGCATTGCAATGGCATGTACTGCGGCAGAAAGATCCGAAACAACGATCGACTCTGCTAGCGGACCAAGTGCGGCGGCAACTGCCGCCTCCCAGCCTGATGTGACAGAAATCAGAGTAGACAGACGCCCGCGAGAGGTCGCACCCCCACGTCCGGTGAGGATCGCCTCGCCGCCATCGCGGTGTAAAAGAGATTCCTCGAGCGCAGCGAGGCGGGCGGTTAGTCCGGCTCGTTCACGACTGGCACTCTGCTCACTTTCTAAGAGGGCAGCATGAGTTGCATTGACGGCCGTTAACTCGGCAAGAGCCATTTCGTAATCAGCATCGAGTTCTGGTTCGAAGCGATCTACTCCGGCGATCTCCGCTTCGAGTGAGGCGAATTCGGTTCTGAAATTATGCAGTCGACTCTCTGCATCGATGCGAGATGCGGTCAGGCGAGAAATTTCAGCATTTGTAGCGTCGATGCGGGCGCGCAACCCATTGATATGGCCCTCCTGGCGAGCAGTACCTTCGCGGGCATCGGCGATTGCACGCAACGCCGCAGATACCTGGTTCTCTTCTTGAGCTAATTGGGCTTCTGTCGCCCGCAGCGCTTCGGTAATTTCATTAAGGGAGGCGCGTGCGGTTGCGCCAAGTTGACGCAGAGAGGTCTCCTCTTCGCGCAGCGTTGCGGCCTCAGAATCCATGCTCTCTGGATCGCGACCATTCGCCCTGGCCTCGTCGCGCTCCTCCGATAGGAACCTAGCTCGCTCTGATGCGAGAGATTGGATACCGCGGAATTTTTCACGCTGTGCTGTGAGGCGATAAAAATTCTCTTGAGCTTGCACTAGCTGTGGATTTTCAATCAGCGCTTGGGCATCGAGTTGTTCTTCCCGCGCGCGTGAATCGGCGAGCGCCGCTTCTACCTGATCCCGTCGAGCACGCAATGAACTCTCATCAGCTACTTCCGCATCAAAACTTTGCTTTAGCGAGATCAAATCGTCGGCCAAGAGGCGTAATTTTGCATCACGAACATCAGATTGAATCGTTGAGGCGCGACGGGCAACCTCTGCCTGCTTGCCCAATGGCTTGAGTTGACGGCGAAGTTCAACCGTAAGATCTTGAATTCGAGCCAAGTTAGCTTGCATGGAATCTAATTTGCGTAGCGCCTTCTCTTTGCGCTTGCGGTGCTTAAGAACTCCTGCTGCCTCTTCAATAAAAGCGCGACGTTCCTCCGGGTTGGCGAGCAGAATTGCATCAAGTTGTCCCTGACCAACAATTACATGCATCTCGCGGCCTATACCGCTATCACTCAGGAGCTCTTGAATATCAAGGAGACGAGTGGTCTCGCCGTTAAGTTGGTACTCACTTGTTCCATTGCGGAAGAGAATTCTTGAAATAGTCACTTCGGCAAAATCGATGGGAAGGGCGTTATCTGAATTATCGATCGTTACCGAGACTTCAGCGCGTCCCAAGGGAGCACGTCCGCTGGTACCGGCGAAGATGACATCTTCCATCTTTCCGCCGCGGAGAGATTTGGCGCCTTGCTCACCCATCACCCAGGAGAGGGCATCGACGACATTTGATTTTCCAGAGCCATTTGGCCCAACCACGCAGGTGATTCCACGCTCAAAGAGCAGGGTTGTCGAGGAGGCAAAGGATTTGAACCCTTTGAGGTTGACGCTCTTCAAATACACGGGGAAAACCTATCTCTATCTGAGGGCTATTCCAGCCATGAACCGCTAAAGACGCTGACAGTGTGGGCAGAAATGAGATGAGCGCCCGCCGACAATGATTCGACGTATTTGTGAATCGCATCGTGAACAATTTTTATTCTCTCGACCATATGCCTCTAGTGAGTGCTCAAAGTATCCGCTCTCCCCGTTGACATTGGTGTAAAGAGAGTCGAAGGATGTGCCACCCTCAAGTAGCGCTTTAGACATTACTGACTGCACCGCGCTTAACAAAGATTTAACTCTCGCCTTTGTAAGTGAGTCACACGGAGTTTGCGGATGGATCTTGGCTAGCCAGAGAGATTCATCGGCATAAATATTTCCCACCCCGCTCATAAGGTTCTGGTCCAAGAGCGCTCTCTTTATCTCTGTCCTCTTGGAGCGAATTCTTGCAATGACCGCTGCGGCGTCAAAGGTGGAGTCAAAGATATCGGGGGCGATCGCGCTTACAAGCCCTGGCACTTCCCCAGCCATCTCGCTGACGGCTAACCATCCAAAGGTACGTTGATCGATAAATCGCAGCTCTTTTTGAGAATCTAGAACCAGTCGAGCTCGTAAATGTTTCTCCCTAGGTATGTCGGGATCTTGAATCCGAAATTGCCCGCTCATCCCCAGATGGGCAACGAGCGCTAGTGGACGGTCAAGTTCAAACCAGAGAAATTTTCCGCGTCGAGATAAGCCATTAATCCTCGCCCCTTTGAGCGAAGAGATCTTTGCTAGAGATCTGGGATTTGTTGCACGAGGATGAAAAGTTTGCGCCTTAACAATCGTGGCGCCAAGCGACCAATGTTCTAGTCCGCGCCGAACTGTTTCAACTTCAGGAAGTTCGGGCATGTAAAACTTCAAGCGCTAACTTTGCAGCGACCTGTTCCGCCTCGCGCTTACTCTTTCCAGAACCGGGTGCGAATTTTTCTGCAGATAACACCACGATCGCCGTGAAACTCTTATCGTGATCAGGGCCAAACTCTTCGATCTCGTATTCAGGTACTCCCAAGTTTCTGGCGGCAGCCAACTCTTGAAGCGCAGTCTTCCCATCGATGCCGGCCCCTTGAGCATTTGCGGATTCAATAAGAGGCCCAAACCATTGCAAAACTTTGGCAGTCGCCACGTCGAGCCCGTGCTCTAGATAGATGGCACCAACAATGGCCTCGAGGGAGTCAGCCAAAATTGAGTTCTTATCGCGCCCACCTGAGGATTCTTCGCCCTTGCCGATGCGAACATAATCACCGAGTGAGAGTTGGCGCGCGATGACTGCCAAGGCCTTGGTGTTGACAACCCCAGATCGCAGCGGGGATAGACGACTTTCATCGAGATCTGGAAATTTCGAATACAACTCTTGCGTGATGATGAGTCCCAGAACGCTATCGCCCAAAAATTCTAGGCGTTCATTTGTTGGGAGTCCGCCCGATTCATATGCAAACGAGCGGTGGGTTAATGCAAGTTCAAGCAGCTCGGCTGATACCGAAATTCCCAAGTTTTTTGGAAGGCTTTCGGTGAGGCCAGCGGACAGATCAGACCTCGATGACCTGACGGCGATTATAGGTACCGCAGGTTGGGCATGCCGTGTGTTGCAACTTTGGTTGCTGGCACTGCGCACAAGTAGAGGTTGCAGCGGGAGTTGTCTTCCATGAGCTACGACGTGAGCGAGTGCGCGAGCGCGACATCTTTCGCTTTGGGACTGGCATGGTTTTACTCCTTGTTGGTACGAGGTTGGTACGGGTTAATAAAGTTCTAGCGACGACCGCTTGGCGGAAGCCTCTTCAAGAGGAAAAGTATCCCTCAAAGCCCCAAAATAGTAAAAACGAGGGAGATCAGGAGTTTGGCCCCTTCCAATCGGTGAGCCCAGCCCAACGGATATCGGCCGCTCCGTGAGCGTGATCCTCTGGCAGAAGAGCCCACTTGACCCCACAGGTGGGGCAGAGCCCTTCGCAATCCTCGGAACACAATGGGTTGACCGGAAGGTTTAGCACCAGGGCATCTCGGATGGGACCGTCAAGATTGATGAAATCTCCCTCCATCTCCAGGAGTTCATCCTCGTCTCCAACCTCAATCTCTTTGCCCTTTGGCTTCTGTCGATAATCCACCTGGTAGAGAAAAAGCTCTTGGAATGTCTCATCAATATCGAAGGTGACGGGATCCAAACAACGAGTGCACTCACCGATCGCGTCTGCTGAAATTTTGCTAGTGGCCAAGACTCCTTGCGCAACAGCCTCGATACGAAGATCTACATAGATAGCGCCGTCGCTGGGAACAGCTAAGAGCGGGACGCCAATAGGCTCGTGATCATCGAAGGTGAGTTCGTACTCACGCATCTCCCCCGCGCGCCTTGGAAGATCATGGCAACTAAATAAAAATGGATTCTTTTGATTCATAAGAATTATTCTGCGAGGTCCGAGAGGATATGTTTCTCCTCAAAGCCCTGCAGCTTCTCGCGGCCACGATGAACCACATCAAGGGTCTTATTGAGAATTACTTCTAAAGTGGCAAGGCGCGAATCAATATATGCCTCAATCTCTTCGCGTTCCGCGCGTGCATCTTCTTCAACAGCAGCCAAAATTCTCTTCGCTTCAGCATGAGCAGCACTGACAATCTCGGTCTGCTCCACCATGCGTGCAACTTCTTCACGGCCGTGAGCGATCAGCGCATCAGCGCTTATGCGAGCCTCTTCCAAAATCTGCTCACGTGTCTCAATGATCTGCTGCGCTAGGGCAAAGTCATGTGGAAATGAGTTGCGCGCCCCATCAAGCAGTTCGAGCAATTCACCGCGGTGGACGACACAACTTGCAGAGAGCGGAACTCCACGAGCTTCCTCGACAAGAGAAATTGCGCTCTGTACGCGATCAACTGTCTCCATTATTTACCTCCATGTACTTGCGACAAACGAGTCTTTAATTTTTCGAGTAGCGGCGCGGGAATGTAGTTGGAAACATCCCCGTTGTAACTAGCGATCTCTTTAACCAGTGATGAGGATAAGAAGGAGTGTGCGGGGGCGGTGGACATAAATAGCGTTTCGATTCCCTTTAGTTGCAGATTGATCTGGGACATCTGCAGTTCGTAATCAAAATCGGTGACAGCGCGTAACCCTTTAACGATGATATCGATCTGGTTTGCCTCACAATAATCAACCAATAGGCCGGACCAAGAGTCAACCCGCACATTTGGGAAAACTGCCGTAACTTCGCTGATCATCTCGATTCGCTCTGGAACAGTAAATAGCGTGCTCTTTGTCTTGTTAACGAGAACAGCAATGACAACCTCATCGAACATCTTGCTGGCGCGCTCAATAATGTCTAAGTGTCCAAAGGTGATTGGATCAAAAGAACCGGGACAGACCACGCGTTTCACGATAAAACGGTAGCAGAGTAGCCCCCGTAGTAGATACTGCCTTGGCCATATGAGCGCACTTTGATCGCCTCGAGTGGGTGCGACCAGGTAAATGGTGCGCTCTTGCTCTCTCGT
>CAIMNT010000230.1 GCA_903842855.1 uncultured Actinomycetes bacterium | reverse complement strand
TCTTCGTTGAAGGCGATCATCTTTGCCATGTCTGTTATCTCCCTTTAAGAATCTTCAATAATCGTCATTAGTGATTATCACTCACCTAGGGCGAGTGCTAACCAAACTCTAGCGAAAGGCGCAGGCGGCTTCCAATCCAAAGGGTCTCAGTGGGGATTTCGGCTTGAATTGGGCTCTGGAGGCGCTACTGCCAGATGGGCTGATCGAGCGGGGCGGTGGAAAGGGTCGAAAATCCGATGGTGCTGGGGGGAACTCCCCCGCTCACAGCGAGCGAGGTAAGGGCAGCGACCATAGCTCCATTATCGGTACAGAGCTCGGTTGGGGGGGTCCGCAGTTCAATGCCGGCGGCGCTGGTGCGGCGAAGCGCCTCTGCCCTCAACCGGGAGTTGGCCGCTACCCCTCCGGCAATTATCAAAGTCTCGAGTCCAGTATCGATGCAAGCTTTGAGAGCTTTGGTGAGCAAGACATCAACAATTGCCTCCTGGAATGAAGCCGCCACATCTGCACGGTGTGCAGTGGGAGTCTGCTGTAAGTATCTGGAGACCGCCGTCTTGAGCCCACTAAAAGAGAAGTTGTAGTCAGAGTCTGCTAATCCGCGTGGAAAGTTAATTGCACTGTGATTGCCCTGCCTCGCCAATCGATCTATCGCTGGCCCACCTGGAAAATCCAACGCTAAAATACGAGCAATTTTATCGAATGCCTCTCCCGCAGCATCATCAATCGTTCCACCCAAAACCCTCACACCTCGGGCCATATCTTTGACTTCAATAATCGAACTATGACCTCCGCTCACTAGCAATCCGATTGCGGGTGTGAGTTGTTTAGATTCATCTAACGCATCCACGGCAATATGCGAGGAGAGGTGATTTACTCCATACAAAGGCTTACCGAGCGAGAGTGCCAGCCCATGAGCTGCGCTGGTTCCCACGAGTAGAGCACCTATAAGTCCAGGGCCAGCCGTGACGCCGATTGCATCAAGATCTTCCAACGCGACTTTCGCCTCCGCCAGGGCTTGTGAAATAACATGTGGCATCGCCTCTAGATGAGCACGACTGGCAATTTCGGGAACGACTCCACCAAAGCGGGCATGCTCCTCAACGCTGGAAGAAATCACATTCGCCAATAATGTGCGACCACGAACAATTCCGACTGCGGTCTCATCACATGAAGTTTCTATTCCAAGAACAAGTGGTTGGCTACTCATCCGCGTAACTCCTTGCGCATTACAACTGCAGTCAAGCCGGGTCCGTAATAGTCAGCGCGTTCGGCAATCTTTCTAAAACCATGGGCCAGATAGAGTGGCTCTGCTTCTGCATTTCCAATTCGCATCTCTAACATCATCGCTTCGACCTTTTGATTACGAGACCAGTCGATCATGCGTTTGAGAAATTCTCGCGCGATTCCCCGACGTCTGAACTCAGGGTCTACAGTGAGAGTTAAAATATCGGTGACATCTCCAGCAACCATAACGCCCGCATATCCAACTATCTTGCCTTCAAACTCTGCAACGAGATACTGCCGAGCAGTCCCAGCAAACTCCTCCTTGAATTGCGCCAAGCTCCATGGGTCATCCAAGTAGATAGCTTTTTCAAGCGCGTAAATATTGATCAAATCCACATGGGTCCACGGGCGAAACTTCACACCTTTTGGCGCTGGGTAGGCATCGGGTTTACGAATATATATAGGTTCCTCTACAGATAGAGATGTTAATGCGAGCTGTGCCAAAGCCATGGCTGTGGGTGGCTCCTTGTAAATAGGTAAAGGTGCACCGACTAACTCTTCTTTCTGCAAAGTCCGCGAAGGCGCATAAAGCTTTCCATCTAGATAGTGCTCACAAAAAAGTTCACGGCGCCTAGCATCAATTGCAACGATAAATTCTGGATCATCATGGACAAATGCCATTGCAGCAAGCGAAGAGACTCCCACCCAAGGAATACCTCGAGCTAAGGCAAAGGCTTGTCCAAAAGCGATACCAACTCGTAAGCCCGTAAATGGACCAGGTCCCATTCCAATTGCAACTGAATCTATAAGTGCACGGCGCTCGAGGAGTTGGCTCACTAGTTTTGGAAGTACTTCACCATGTGCCAATGGGTCATCGTGATGAAGTTCTATGATGCACACCCCGTCAACGACTATGCCCACCGTTGTTCGATCTGTAGCGGTATCGATCGCCAATATGGAAGTCATAGATCCAATCCTTCGACCGTAACGATTCTCTCATCTACCGTCTCGCCAAAATCGATCGCGATATTTATAGGCTCATCTTCCAACCGTTGCGCAAAACCACTACCCCATTCAATCAACGTAATCGATTTAGGTATTCTGGCTTCTAGATCCAAATCGTCAAAGAGCGCTAAATCGCTACCAATCAGACGATAGGCATCTACGTGAATAAGCGGAGTTGCACCAGGATAAATCTTAGAAATAACGAAGGTAGGCGAGGTTACTTCATGAATTCCGAGTGCCAATCCAACTCCACGTGCAAAGGTCGTTTTACCCGCACCTAACTCACCGCGCAGCACCACAACATCTCCGGCGGTAAGCGCTTTACCGACCCGCACTCCAAACTCTTCCATCTCTTTAACAGAGAGTATGCGGAAAGAGGCAGTGTGCATGGGCTTAGGTTAATAGAAAAGAGCCCGATGATTTCTCATCAGGCTCTTTCTAACTCAACTACTAGCCGTTGTTAATCTTCGGCGTAGAACTTAGGAAGTACTGGTGCGAAGTTGAGATCACGAGTCGTGCCACCCATCTTGCGCACTGTCGTGTAGAGCGGTCCGCCTGACATATCTTGACCCTTTGCGGATGCATACGCCAACAAATCAGCTACGGCAATGTATTGCTTCACATTGAAGTTGCAGTGGTTTGTTCCATTAGCAGCCGGCGTGGTCGTGATTGGAGCGCCCTTGGCATCAAAGGTTGTGTAATGCGCAGGTGTTACTCCAAAGAGCGCGATCAGATCATAAGGAGGACGTCCTTGACCCAATGTTGCCTTGTGCTCTGCCTGCCACTGCTTCGCATACTGCTGAGCAAGGTAGGTCAGATCTCCGGCAGGAGTCACTGGATCGGCTACGCCTGTCATAGCAACGGTTGGAACATTGATCTTTCCAGTCCATTGAACGAGCGAGCGCATCTTTGTCTGTGCCGCCGCGGTTAATCCGCCGAAATTAACGGTGATCGCGTCAAGTCGAAGTGAGGCTGGGTCGTGTATCAAAGCTACCCCTCACCGTTGAGTCCGTTTTGCGTTAGTAGATTCTAGGTACTCTCGTGGCTATTCGTGTGACTATTTCGTAATTTATTGTTCCCGCCGCCGCGGCCCATTCATCGACTGAATAACCTTCTCCACCGATTACCGTTACATAATCCCCGGCCTTGGCCTTCGAGTCGATTCCAAGATCCACCACACATTGATCCATGGAGATTCGCCCAACTAATGGGGCTCTTCTCCCATCAAAATAGACACCCGCGCTATTTGAGGTGCTACGTGGTAGGCCGTCGGAGTAGCCCATTGTCACGACTCCAAGTTTTGTATCGTGTTCAAGAACCTGGGTACCACCATATCCAACTGCGTCTCCCGCTTTGGCATCTTTAACGAGATGAAGTTGTGCTTTGACGGTCATCGCTGGGATTAATTGGAAATCTGATGCCGGACCCATGGAGTTCACATTTGGGGATAACCCGTACATAGCAATTCCAAGTCGGATCATCGAATGATGTGCGCTGTTGCGAGTAAGGGAAGCGGCAGAGTTAGAAAGATGTACTCGGTTAGGGATCAGCCCCGCATCTTCTAACTCTTGCAATCTATTATGGAATTCTGCCTCTTGACGGGCGCTAAAATTTGACTCAGGTTCATCTGCTCTGGCGAAGTGCGACCAGAATCCAGCTAATACATATTCGCTCTTGTGCTCAACGGCAAAGCGCAGGAAATCATCCCAATCGGATAACACTCCCCCGCGTCGCATCCCGGTGTCGACTTCAAAGTGGATTCGAGGTAATTTTTCTACTCGCTTAGCTTCGCTTAGAATCTCTTGAAAAAGCTCTACAGATGAAACCGAGAGATCAATATTAAGTCTTAGTGCGGATTCGAAATCATCGTGAGGAGGCGTTAGCCAAGCGATGAGCGGAACTTCTATTCCAGCTTGGCGAATCGCAACTGCCTCTTCTAAGAGCGCAACTCCCAACCAACTCGCTCCAGAATCAACGGCTCTAGTTGCAACTGGGATTAACCCATGTCCATACGCATCTGCCTTTACCACCGCCAATATTTCCGCATTGGTTCGATTGCGAATTTGAGCGATGTTATGCGAAATAGCATCCAGGTCGACATGAACAAAGGCGCGCATCGCTAGAGCCTTTCAATAACAACCATGGCAGAGGCAATGCCTGCGTCATGAGAGAGGGTGAGATGAACGATATCTCCAGCAACACGATTCGCAAGCTCCCCAGTAAAAATAAATACGGGCTTCCCCGATGGTTGATTAATAACTTCAGCATCGTGCCAGGTGAAGACGTCACGAGCATCAAGAGCTTTGACCAACGCCTCTTTTGCCGCAAAGCGCGCAGCGAGTGAGGAAACTTTAAGTTGTGCTTCCCTTTCCGTAAAAATACGAGCTCGTAGCGCTGGAGTTCGCTCGAGAGACTCTTGGAAGCGCGCAACATCAACCACATCAATTCCGATTCCCAGAATCATGATGGTTGCTTCTTTGAGGGCCAGGCGCGATCTGCTGCAATAAGAAAGACCAATATTGAACCACCAAGAAAGACGCCACCAAGTAGATCACTGAACCAATGAGTGTTTCGCATGAGAGAGACAACGCAGACAGTTGTAGTGATAGCGACAACCAGAGAATACAACTCAACAAATCTAGTTGCTCCAAATTTGGTATATCGATAGAGCAAGTAAGCCAACGCTCCCCACGTAAGTAAGGCATTAGAAGAGTGCCCACTTGGGTACGAGCCAACCGCTCCGCTATGAACAATATCGAAGTTGAGCCGCGGCTTGGAGCGACCAAATAAAATTTTGGCCAGACCCACTACTCCATTGAGCAGCAGGAGAGCGGCTAAAGAAAAGTTGATAGGGCGCCAAGATTTAAAGCGATAGGCGATTAGTACTGCAGTTACAAGTAAGCATGTCGCGGTGAGACTGCGCAACCCCAAATCATCTAGTGCGAGCAAGATGTGGCTAGGAACTCCGCGGAATGTGTGATGCTTTATACCCTTTATTGAATGGTCTAGATGGTAGAGAAAACTCTTTGTCAGAACTTGTTCAGTAACAATCAAGAAAGCTGCAAAGAGCAGCAGAGATATTTTTAATGCGCGGTTTCGCTCTTGCCGGCGGTGAACTTCCAGCGAGCCCCAATTCATTCGACCGTGACCGACTTTGCCAAGTTGCGAGGTTGATCGACATCGTTCCCACGAGCGACCGCCATTTCGTAGGCAATAACTTGAAGTGGAACTACAGCCAAGACTGGTTGCAAGAAGTCGTGCGATGTGGGGATACGAATGTTATGAGTTGCGCTTGCTAAGTCACTATCACCAATCGCAATAACGATAGCCCCGCGTGCCTTTACTTCTTGGACGTTGCTAGCCATCTTCTCGTAGAGAGTTGTACTAACCGGAGGCATTATTGCTACAACCGGGGTGCCCTCATCGATAAGTGCGATCGGTCCATGTTTAAGTTCGCCGCCTGCAAAACCTTCCGCATGCATATATGCCAGCTCTTTTAATTTAAGAGCTCCTTCAAGGGCGGTCGGATAACCAACGTGGCGACCTAAAAAGAGAATCGAAGATGCATCTTTAAATTTACGAGTAAGAGCGCGCAAGGGTTCAACTGTCTCGAGGACCTGCTCCACCTTGTCCGGAAGATCGGCGATCTCTGCATCAATTTCAGCAAAGAACTCATCGGAGATCTCTCCACGAACTCGGCCCAAATGAAGCGCAATCAAATACATGGCAATAAGTTGGGTTGCAAAAGCTTTAGTTGAAGCAACGGCGATTTCAGGACCCGCGTAAGTGTAGAGAACGGCATCTGATTCGCGGGGAATGGTGGAACCATTTGTATTACAAACGGCGAATACGCGAGCTCCGTGAGACTTTGCGTAGCGCAAAGCCATCAAGGTATCCATGGTTTCGCCAGATTGAGAGATAGGAATTACCAATGTAGATGAATTAACGGAAGGATCGCGATAGCGGTACTCGGATGCGAGTTCTACATCAACGGGGACATTGGCCCATTTTTCGATGGCATATTTGCCGACTAAGCCAGCGTGATAAGCGGTACCGCAGGCGATGATGACAACCTTGGAAATTCCTTGAAGGTTAATTCCATCGGTGATCTCTGGTCCCAATCCCGTAGTACGGCCAATCAAAGTGTCGGCAATTGCCTTAGGTTGTTCGTAAATTTCTTTGAGCATGAAGTGTGGATAGCCACCACGTTCAGCGGCAGAGGCATCCCAAGAAATTTCGTATTCACGAGGTTGTAGAACATTTCCTGCAAGATCGGTCACGACGATAGTCGTGGCGGTGATATCGACAACTTCGTCTTGACCAAGCTCTAAGGCGTGCTTGGTATGAGAGATAAATGCAGAAACATCTGAGGCTAAAAAGTTTTCGCCCTCTCCCACGCCGACGACCAGTGGCGAGTTACGACGGGCGCCCACTATGCGGCCTGGTTCATCACTATGTAGCGCGAGCAATGTGAAGGATCCTCGTAATTGGGAACAGACTTCACGCATCGCTGCAGCCAGGTCTCCCCCGTGGCTCTTACGAGCATCGCTGAGCAGGTGAACTACCGACTCGGTATCTGTCTCGGATTTAAATATATGTCCGCGTTTTTCGAGCAGTTCGCGAAGTTCGACATAGTTCTCAATAATTCCATTGTGAATCAGCGCTAACTTCCCATCATTATCGAGATGGGGATGAGCATTGAGGTCTGTTGGACCTCCGTGAGTCGCCCATCTGGTATGGCCGATTCCAGAATGAGCTACAGGATTCTCTTCACCTAAAAGTAATTCAAGGTTTGCGAGTTTTCCCGCCTTCTTCTCTACCCAGAGTGGCCCACCTTCGGCAACCACGAGCGCGATACCCGCTGAGTCATATCCGCGGTATTCCAGACGACGCAATCCTTCAAGAACTGGTGAGAGTGCCAAGGCCTTACCGGTATATCCGACAATGCCACACATGGCGCGTACCCCTTTATATCGTCGTTACGAGAGTTCTGATCTTACTAGGAGAGCCAATTCTTCGGCTATCTGCTTCGCCAAAAGCGCGCTCTGCGCCTCTACCATCACTCGAACAAGGCTCTCCGTCCCCGAAGCGCGGACCAATATTCGGCCGGCAGAACCCAACTCGTTCTGTTTTGCAGAAATGGCATCTTGCAATGTGATTGAGGTCGTGAGCTTCTCTTTCGCTACTCCCTTAACATTGATTAACTCTTGTGGGAATCGCTCCATGATGTGAGCAAGTTCCGCGAGCGACTTTCCGCTGGATTTTACCGCCTGCATTAAGTGAAGCGCTGTTAAAAGACCATCACCAGTGTTTGCATAATGACGCATGATGATATGACCAGATTGTTCGCCACCTAAGACAAATCCATCAGCCAACATCTTTTCTAGTACGTATCTGTCGCCTACCGCAGTTGTTTCAACATTGATGTCAAGGCTCTCCATCGCTTTGAAAAATCCCAAATTGCTCATCACCGTTCCAACAACGGTTTCGTGAATCAGAAGCCCACGGCTCTGCCAGTCAGCTGCCAAGATCGCCATGATGAAATCTCCATCAACAACATTTCCGTTTTGATCAACGGCTAGACAGCGATCGGCATCACCATCGTGGGCAATACCTAAATCAGCACCTGTCTCGAGAACCTTGTACTTAATATTTTCTAGATGCGTTGAACCACAATTTTCGTTGATATTCCAACCATTAGGCTCATTGGAGATCGCAATAACCTCCGCCCCAGCACGGCTATAAGCTTTTGGGGCAACCCGGGAAGAAGCTCCATTTGCACAATCAACCACAATTTTTAGCCCAGATAAATTGGTGGTCAATGAGTTAAGCAGGTGAAAGATATAACGCTCTGCCGCTGAGTCATCATTTATCACTCGACCTACGTTGCGTCCGGTAGGACGTTCCCACTCTTCGCCCATGCGATTTTCAATGGCCGCTTCGAGAGCATCATCTAATTTGCCACCACCTTTGGCAAAGAATTTGATTCCGTTATCTGGCATCGGGTTATGTGATGCACTAATCATGACACCGAGATCAGCGCCACTTTCCGCGACTAGATGAGCGATGGCAGGAGTTGGAAGAACTCCAACCCGGTAAACGTCAACACCCGCGCTAGCGAGTCCAGCGACTACCGCAGCTTCTAGAAAATCACCAGAGGCACGTGAATCTTGACCAACGATTGCGCGCGGACGATGACCTTCGAATGCACCGAGTTCACCCAAGATATGAGCTGCTGCAATAGATAGATCAACAGCGAGTTCAGCTGTTAAGAATCCATTGGCGAGACCTCTAACACCATCGGTGCCAAAGAGGGCCATTTAATAAAGCAATCGTGTAATAAAAAATTAACGCTTGCTGTATTGCGAACGCTTACGTGCCTTCTACAGACCGCACTTCTCCCGCTCGATGACGCGAGGGTCACGGGTAAGGAACCCAGCCTTCTTGAGAGAGGGACGATTAGCATCACGATCGATCTCATTGAGAGCGCGAGCAACACCGAGGCGAAGCGCACCGGCTTGACCAGATGTTCCGCCACCGTTGATGCGAGCAACAACGTCATATTGATTTTCAGCACCGACAGTGCGGAAAGGCTCAGAGACGAGTTGTTGGTGCACCTTATTTGGGAAGTACACATCAAGTGCCTTGCCATTAACAATCCACTTACCAGAACCTGGGGTTAGGCGAACGCGAGCAACGGCTTCCTTGCGACGACCGGTGCCGCCTCCTGGAGCCTTAATTGCTGGACGGTTTGTTGAAGCAGCTGGAGTTGAAGAGGTGTACGAAGTAATAACTTCTTCTTCTGCATCGATTGCTGGATCGAAATCTGACATGTCTCTTCTTTCCTTACTTCTTCACGATTTGTGAAACTTGGGTAAATACATATGGTGTTGGGTT
>CAIMNT010000229.1 GCA_903842855.1 uncultured Actinomycetes bacterium | reverse complement strand
AGGTCTTGTAATTCTTAGGGCCGACATGCTCCATCATTCCGATAGAGACTATGCGATCGAATTGACCTTGCAGATCGCGGTAATCTTGCTGGATAAATGTGATGCCGAGTCCTTCTGACTTTTCTCTCGCCAAGTTAATTTGATTATCAGCAGGGGAAATTCCAGTTGCCTCAACTCCGTAGTTCTTGACCGCGTAACGCAAAAATCCGCCCCAGCCGCTTCCTATATCGAGCAAGCGCATTCCAGGCTGCAGCTCCAACTTGCGACAGATCAGGTCAAATTTAGCTAGCTGGGCTTGCCCGAGAGTCTGGGCCGCAGACCAATAGGCACATGAGTAGACCATCTCTTCATCCAACATTCTGGAGTACAAGTCATTGCCGATGTTGTAATGATGCTTCGCATTTTCGGCGGCTCGCCTCTTCGTCTGGTTATTAAGAAAGTAGGACTTAGTTACATAAAGCGCCAGCGCCGGACTGGGTTTGAGCAATGCAAGGACATTTATTGAAAGCAATTTGGTGAGCATGACGTCGAGTTGCTCGCAATCCCACCAGCCATCCATGTAACTTTCGGCGAAGCCCAACTGCTTTTGGGAGAGGACCCCGTCCCAGACCTTCTCGTTGTGAACCTGGATACTCCACGGTTCAGAACCGTTGATTGGGATCCCTGCCGCTGAAAGAATCTCGGCGGCCACATCCTTGCTCGACATGCGATTATTTTGCTACAAAGTAGTTGAGCCTTCAAGGATTTAACGAACAAGGT
The DNA here is from genome assembly GCA_903842855.1 of uncultured Actinomycetes bacterium. Classification (GTDB taxonomy): domain Bacteria; phylum Actinomycetota; class Actinomycetes; order Nanopelagicales; family Nanopelagicaceae; genus PALSA-747. The sequence continues at coordinate 1,543 of CAIMNT010000229.1, read as the reverse complement.
AGCGTTTAGCCATGCTCGGGGGAATTGATAATGGACTCTATTTCAAGAGTTTGGCTGGATTTGCCGTCGTGGCATTTCTCGCCCTGATCTTGCGCTGGGCATTTAGCAATGGAAAATCCCTCGTTGAAAGACCAGGACGTCGCGGAAAAGCTGACGAATATGGTTTATTCGTATCGGTCGCCTCGCCCACCAATTTCATTGAGGGGGAGATGCTCCGTCAAAAACTTCTTGAAGCGGGTATCAAGGCCAACCTGACACAAACTCTGGAAGGTCCACGCGTGATGGTCTTTACCAAAGATGCAAATATCGCTCGAGCGGTCCTTGCTGCGAAATAGAATTAAGCTGATATGGAGTTCTTAAAGCTCTCCATGCAACTAGGAGCGCAGAAGTAATACCTTGTTCCTTCATGTTCAAAGATAGCTGCCGCCATGGCCTTTTCTACCTGCATTCCACAGATCGGATCTTTGGCATAGGGACTATCTTCAGCCTTGGATCTGGTGAGGTAGAGCCAGAAGATAATGGCTGAAAGAGCCAAGGCAAATAAGTTCAACCAACTAGTGAAGTTATTTCCGATCCGCGATGCATGTGGAACCAGAGTGCGCTTTGTTGGCAGGAGGTTCAATACGCTAAAAATTCTCTCGGTTAAGAAGCCAGAAATACTCATCGTGAACCAGAAAATTGCGACTAATTTGACCGTCAACTTCGCCCCGTAAAATTTTCGATAGATGAGCACGAGCGGGAGCGCTACCAAATCGGCGAAAATAAATGAGATCGTTCCGCCAAATGAGATCCCAGAATTCCACAACGCGGCAGCTAAAGGAACATTCCCCACGGAGCAGACAAAGCTGATGAAGGCGATGAAAGGTCCGAGGACTACATTTTCAATGGTAGAAAGTAGACCGTGGTCGGATAAGAAAAGGTGATGCCACCAAGAAATGGGAATCAACGTATCTGCCAGTCCAGCGACCAAGAAACCGATCGCTAACTCAAATCTCACCATCGTGAGATCTCCGACGGTAAAACCAGCGGCGTCGCGCCATGTGGAGCGAGTGGTTGGCGAAATCTCCGATGCCATCTGAAGTGGCCGCGGGCGACGCTGAATCTTTAATCGCGGCAGTGCAACGGTAAGCAACGCAATCATGATGGCTCCGCCAATAAATTCGGCAACGGCGAATTGCCATCCCAGCAGAGTCCACATAACTAGACCAAGCTCAAATACCAAGTTAGTGCTAGCAAACATAAACACAATTGCGGTGGTGAAATCAGCGCCTTTATCGATCAGACTCTTTGCGATTGCACTCGCGGCGTATGAGCAACTTGAACTAATTGCACCAAGTAATGAGGCCCTCGCGACGGTCTTCGGTTTGTGATTCCCCAGCGTGGCTAGGGCTTTCTCTCGTGAGGTGAAGGCTTGAATTGCGCCCGAAATAGTGAAACCGAGCACTAAGGCCCAGAAGGTGTCAAAGAACATCCACCAGCTATCTTGTAGACCGTTGCCTATCTTCGCCACATATTAAGTATTCCACCTTTGATTATTAGTGCT
>CAIMNT010000228.1 GCA_903842855.1 uncultured Actinomycetes bacterium | reverse complement strand
ATTTCTCACCGGACGTGGCTTTGATAAATCAGCGGCAGATTTATTTGGAGTGGGTTATGCGCCCGATGAATGGGATGCGCTCTACAAGCACCTTAAAGGTTTGGGTTACAAAGATGAGGAACTCAACCTTGCTGGGCTTATAAAGGAGAGCGCTCGTGGTGGTTTGATCGATCGCTATCGCAACCGCTTAGTCTGGCCGATCAAAGATATCTCTGGTGACGTTGTAGGTTTCGGAGCTCGCAAGTTAGCCAGCGATGATAAAGATCAAGGTCCTAAATATCTCAATACATCTGAGACTCCGATCTACAAGAAGTCACAGATCTTGTATGGCCTGGATATGGCGAAGAAAGAGATTGCCAAGAAGCGTCAAGTAGTAATCGTTGAAGGCTATACCGATGTCATGGCGGCACAGTTGGCTGGAATCACGACAGCGGTTGCTACCTGCGGGACCGCATTTGGCGATGACCACATCCGCATTATTCGCAGGTTATTAATGGATGATGATGCTTTCCGGGGAGAGGTCATCTTCACCTTTGACGGAGATGCCGCGGGGCAAAATGCCGCTCTCAAGGCCTTTGATGATGATCAGAAATTTGTGGCTCAGACCTTTGTTGCAGTTGAGCCCTCTGGGATGGATCCGTGCGAACTGCGCCAATCAGGTGGAGATATAGCGGTGCGCGATTTAATTGCGCGCCGAGTTCCACTCTTTGAGTTTGCTATGCGCAGTGTGATCAAACAATATGACGTTGCATCAGCAGAAGGGCGCGTCAACGCCCTTAATCAAGTTGCACCTCTCGTGGGAAAGATTCGCGATGCATCGCTGCGACCTGAGTACATTCGTCTAGTTGCAGGCTGGCTCGGCATGGAGGTAGATACGGTTGCTGCCGCAGTTAAGCGCGTCGCTGGTAAGAGCAATACGCCACTTCCCAACACTCCTGCGATGGCGATCAACTTATCTGATCCGATCTATATGTTAGAGCGCGAAGTTTTGAAAGCTAAGTTGCAAGCAACTGAGTTAGCGCCGCAATGGCCCGAGATTGAAAGCAATGCATTTAGTTATGCTCCATATGCGGCGGTCCGATCAAAGATTGATTCACTTCCCGAGATGAATATCGCCTCACTCTTGGAGCGCACCGAAGATGAATCGTTGCGCGCGCTCATCACCGAACTAACCGTTGAACCGATTCGATCTGATGGTGAGGTCTCGGAAAGATATGTGGCCAGCATTATCGCTCGCCTCCGTGAGGTGGCTCTAAGTCGTGACATTGCTGAGATTAAATCGACTCTTCAGCGGATCAACCCAATAGATGAAGCCGAGAGATACACCGAGATATTTGGAGCCCTTGTGGCAAAAGAGGCCCAAAGACGGGCCCAAAAGGACCTCGCCGTGGGGGACCTGTAGTACCTCTGATTTAACCAATCTGATTTAACCAATCTGATTTAACCAATTGCCCCGATCTTGCTAGGATTCCCTCCCTAGCGCCTTCCCGGCCTATATAGTCCCTGATAGCTCAATTGGCAGAGCAGCCGACTGTTAATCGGCAGGTTCTTGGTTCGAGTCCAAGTCAGGGAGCTCACAATTCGTAGCTCCCGATTTTTTAAGGTTCGCTCGGTATGCTCAGATTGTTCGGCATGAATGGGAAAACCGAAGGGAAATAATGGCTCGCTACTCAATCCGTGAATCTTGGCGGACTCAATCCACTGGAACTCGAGTCCTGCGCCTCATGCTCGGGGCAACCTGGCTCTACGGGGGTCTACAGAAGGCCTCCGACGCTAAATTCTTTGATAAGGCTTCAACTGGCTATATCGGCGCCCAGATCACGGGATTTGCCAAGAACTCCCCACTCTCATTCATTCTCAAGCACATGATCGAACACGCCAATTTAGCTGGCTGGATGATTCTGCTCGGGGAACTGGCGATTGGTATCGCAGTTCTTACCGGTGTTGCGCTCCAAGCCGCGATCATCGCTGGTGCAAGCGTGTCCACGATTCTCTGGTTATCCGTGACCTGGCATGTCTATCCATACTTCCTTGGCTCAGATACTGCTTACCTAGTGATGTGGATTGCTCTCTTCTTCCTCGTGCGTAAAGAGGCAGGCGCTAGAGCTCGCAAGAGCCCGATACCAAACCTCAAAGATCGCCGCGAGGTTGTGCAGATGATTGGCGTAGGAGTAACCGCAGTTATTGCTGCGCTCGCCGCCGGTGGGCTCAAGAAGTCAATCCCGACACCTAAGGCCGGCACCAAGATTGTAGATCTCGCTAAGTTTCCAGTTGGTTCGGTAATGCAATTTACCGCTCCAGATGGAAATCCTGCCTTTCTCTTTAGGACCAAGGTCGGAGTCTTTGCCTATTCGGCTATCTGCACCCACCAGGGCTGTTCGCTCGGATATAACTCTGCAGCAAAGACGCTCGACTGCCCTTGCCACGGTAGTACATTTGACCCTGCCAACGGCGGCGCGGTGCTTGGTGGTCCTGCCCCAACACCATTGGCTAAATACAGCGTTGCCATCAGTGGCAATGCGATTGTGACGGTCTAATT
>CAIMNT010000227.1 GCA_903842855.1 uncultured Actinomycetes bacterium | reverse complement strand
TGTTGATTGCGCCAGACATTATGGCCATCAACTGCGGCGGAGGCGGCAAAGGCGTCTGGACGTGGATTTAGGGACAAAGTCCATCCGTCGACTACTTCAGAAATTTGATTCATCGGCCGAAGTCATCTTCTATGCGCTCAATGTCATCTTCCCCGAAGTAAGTTCCGGTTTGAACTTCCACGAAGATAATCTGCTCACTGCCGGTGTTCTCAATTCGGTGCAAGACGCCAATTCCAAAATCAACGGTCGATCCAGGTGAGACTGGCTTGATCTCGCCATCGATAGTTATCTGCCCTGTTCCCTGCACAATAAACCAATGCTCCGCTCGCTTTGCATGTCGTTGGTATGAGAGGCGTTTGCCAGGGTCAACCCAGATGCACTTCACCTTGTGGGTTGCGCTCTCCTGCAAGACTTCGTATTTTCCCCATGGTCGATCGGACTTTTCGAGCTGCATTTATTTCCTCTCAATAACTACTTAGCGTTTTGAAATAAAGATGTGGCAGGGGCCTCGTCAAGTACACCGAGTGCAGCCCCAACAATTCCGGCATCGCGTTGCAACTGTGCTAACCGAAGATCGATATCGGAGATGAAATCTGTAAATCGAGATTCGTTAGCGATGTGGTGCCGCAATGGGTTCCAATACACCTCACCTGCTTGTGATACTCCTCCGCCAACTACAACAGTTCGGATATCCAAGGAACCAATGGAATTCACAATTCCAATTGCCAAAGCGCGGGCACCCTCATCAATCACCTGTAGCGCCGTTGCGTTACCTTGACGTGCAGATTCGGCCAGCGCAATAAATGATGGCTCACCGACCCAACCATTATCTTGGGCGATAGCGACCATGCGAGGTCCACTTGCATAGGTCTCGACGCAACCAAGGCGACCACACGCACATTGGAGTCCATCAAAATTGATTGTGTGATGGCCGATGAAATAGGCATTTCCTGTCTCGCCGGTGTACAAAGAATCGTTAAGGATTAACCCTCCGCCAATACCAGTAGAAACAACTATCCCAAGCATATTTGCCACGCCTTGTCCTGCTCCGAGACGAAATTCGGCATGAGCTAATGCCATCGCATCGCCGTGCAAGACGACGTTCTGATTCTCGGTTATCTCTGCAAACTTCGAAACGATAGGAAACTTGCGCCAGACGGGAATATTGACGGGACTAATTGCGCCGCTATCTAAATGCAGCGGTCCAGCAGAACCAATACCAACTCCGATAAATGAACCACCGGCGCTATCCAGTAATTGCTCTGTAACTTCGGCGATCTCGTCCCAAAGGTGAGGATTCTCTTTTACAAATACCTCTTGCTTGAAATCAACAGAGAATTGGCGATCTACAAGTGCCAAGGCAACTTTTGTGGCACCAACATCAACCGCAAGGGCGTATCTACTCATTAACGAAGAACCTCATTATTTTGGGTATTTAAATTTAACTCGATTGTGTGAGTCGCAAAATTTTCATCGGTGGGATGCTCAATTCGATCAAGGAGTGCTAGCGCAGCTGCTTTGCCGATTCTCTTGGGATCATGATTAAGGGTTGGAATTTTCATAGTTCTTGAAGCTGGAAATTCATCGAATGAGACCATGTGAATATCAGAGCTTCCAGTAGCCAGAGCATGACCAACTCCGATAGCAATCAAGTCGTTCGTCGCAATTACACCGTCGTAAGGTTGGTTGTGGTTGATGAGTTCTTGCGCCACATTTTCGGCTTGCTCAGATGTATGAATCCCAGAGATAACCTTGCTATTTGCAGCTTGTAATCTATGAGCAGTAACTGCCTTCTTAAATCCCTGGATACGTTCGGTCGCTGTCCAGATCTCAGTCTTATCTGCGATAAGAGCAAGACGTGTGCAACCTCTTGCAACTAAGTAGGCAACACACTGATCAATGCCACCCTGGTTATCGGCTAGGACCATATCGGCATCAAGATATGCAGGAGGACGGTCGGCGAATACAAATGAGAATCCGCGTTTACGTTCTAAATGTAAGTATGAATAATCATTGCCAGAAGGGATGATGATCAGACCGCGCACTCGACGTTCTAGAAGCGACTCAATCAAGTCCTTCTCGCGGTCACCATCGTCACGCGCAGTTGCAATGATCAGATCTAAGCCAGCCTTGGTTAACTCCTCTTCGACCCCAGATGCCATACCGGCATAGAAAGGGTTCGATAGATCGGAGATCACCATCCCTACCAAGTTTGATAGCGCGCCAACTCGCAGCTCGCGCGCTATTCGATTGGAGCGATAACCCACTAAATCAGCGGCTTTCTTTACTTTTTCGAGAGTTATTGGCGAAACGTTATCCAACTCATTAAGAGCTCTAGAGGCAGTTTTAACGCTTACGCCTGCTATCGCAGCTACATCGGCGAGGGTCGGATGAGATGTGGTGGTGGGTTGAAGTTGCACCTTAAAACCCTACCCATTGTGGCTTTAGAGGGGCGAAGCGGCCATGAGTGTCCGCGGCGACGATACCTGAAAAACAAGTGCTCACCGCGGTCCACCCCCCTCTATCCCGAATAAAGCCGAAGCCTGCCAAGAAAAGGTAAACGATGTCAAGATCTTTCTGGATAATGTCTCTCATTGTCCGATTATGTCCTAAAGTCCTTATAAGACAATGGTTTTAGAGCATTTATAACGAAATTGAAATCATGTTATTCATTGACAACGATTACATAAGCCTGATTATTGTTCTCCAAACGGAAAGGCTCCCGCTGGACCGAAACTCTTGAGATCGAAAGGAAAACAATGCGCAAACGTTTAGTTGCCGGTGTGGCCAGCAGTGTCTTGGTCGCGTCGTTCCTGACGGTAGTTGGCTATACACCTGCACAAGCAGCTCCTGCTGGCTGCCCAGGCATGAGCAGAGGCGGAAACCAGATGATCGCTGCCACCAATGTGGCTAGAAGTACCACGAAAGATGCAGGTAACAAACGCCGGATTCGGCGGGCATAAAACTCTCTGAAGTTAATTCGACCGGTGGCCTTAACCTCGCGTAAGAGATTTCCTGTGATCAGATACCCACTCAAGACGAAGAAGATATCTACGCCAACGAATCCTCCTTTGAAACCGGGGATATCTGCGTGGAAGAGTAGAACCAGCGCGACGGCAATGCCGCGCAAACCCTGGATATCTCCACGGAAACGGCTCTCCATCACAACAGTCTGTGCAGGAAGCTCATCGGCAATAGCCATACTTAATATTAAGTAACTGCTCTAAGTGCGTCTATGCGAATCAACTTCTTCTCAAGAAATTCGCAAGAATCTCCTCGCTCAGATCCTGAAAGAATTTACTGAGAGCGGGCTGAGTTCACCTTCTGCATATGGTGTCTGCGACAGAGCACTTCATATCCAATCGTCTGCGGAGTGCCGACATCACCGGGCAAGATTTGATCTCCCTCTGTGACCATAACTCCATTTGCTACACGTGCATTGTGGGTCGCTCGCGCACCACACCAGCACAGAGCTTCGACCTGAAGAGGGAGAACACGATCCGCTAACTCAATGAGGCGCTCTGAGCCAGGAAATAATTTTGTCCGAAAATCTGTCAAAATTCCAAAGGCAAATACATCAATGCCCATCTCATCTACAACACGTGCTAGTTGTTCAATATGTTCGCGCTCAAAGAATTGGGTCTCATCGCAGATTACATATTCGATCTTGCGACCCGCTGCTCGCTCGCTCTTGATGTACTCGTAAATATCAAAATCTGGACTTACCTCATGTGCCGCTGATTGCAGGCCTAACCGACTTGTGATTACTCCCGTTCCACCGCGATCGCGATTTGTGAGGATCAGTCCCTCAAGTCCGCGGCTCTTTCTATTGTGGGCGGTTTGTAAAGCGAGTGTGGATTTTCCGCTATCCATCGTTCCGCAGTAGTAGATCATCTCAGCCATGCGAGAAAATTAGCGCATAACTCGGGAAAGCCCAGCGATTGGACTAAGTTACCTCTGTGACGGCCCCAACTTCTGAGCGCATACAACGCGCGAAGTGGGGGTTGCGAGCGACATTCTTCTTTATGGGGGTAGCAGTAGCTGCAACATCGGCTCGCTTCGCTGAAATTAAAGGCCAGACACATACTTCCGATGCAATATTTGGTTACTGCATCATGGTGGGAAATCTCGGATCCATATTTGGAAATTTCTTCGGCTCACGAGTGAGTCGAAAGATTGGAACTAGAAGAACCGCACAACTCATCATGGTGGGAATTGCAGGATCTCAAATCGCCTATGGATTTGTGAATCGAATTTGGGAGATTCCTCTCGTTGCCTTCGCGGCAGGCTCCAGTTACGCCCTCATGAATATCGCCTGCAATGCACAAGGGTCGATGATTCAAGAGAGCGTTGGCAGATCGCTGATGCCCTCTTTTCATGGATCATGGTCGGTTGGGGCCTGCACCGCCTCCTTTGCTGCTGGCGCGATCGCAAAGTTCGTACCCGTGGAGTGGCACCTTTTGGGTAACTCACTCGTTGCGCTCTTTGGCTGTTTAATGGTCTCGCGAGCGCTCCTGCCGTACTCCGCGGATAAACACGATATTGCCAAAAATTCTGAGGTGCCGCATCACGCCCCCATCCCTATCGAAATTAAGAATTTCATCTGGATGGTTGCGATTGGTTCGTTCTTGGCAACAATCGCCGAAACCTCAGTGGGAGATTGGTCCTCCATCTACTTAAAGGAAGATCTCCATATTCCGATCGGCGTAAACACATTGGGATATACCTGCTTCGTTTTGGCACAAATCGCTGGTCGCTTCTCCGTGGGAAGACTCATTGATAAATATGGAATTCCATCTGTTATTAGAGTCGGCGGGCTTTTAGGTGGGTGCGGCTACCTTACGGGTCTCCTCATCGCTAATGCTGAACGTGGGCGCCACAACTACACCGCGCTCGTCGTTATGTGTATCGCTTATGCCATCTTAGGATTTGGGGTAGCACCCATGCCGCCTTCATATGTTTCGGTGGCAGGAAGCATTCCTGGAATTCCAACCACCAGAGCGTTAACGCGTTTAGCTGTCATCGCATCTACGGGTTTCTTCATTGGCAGATTTTCAATTTCATCGCTCGCCGGATTATTCGGCCTACCAACCGCCTTGCTCTTACCCGCTACCGCACTAATCGGCAGCGGGTTGCTCGCTCACTTCTTAGACATCAAGCGAATTAAAACTCCCGCTTAACCGTTACTTGTTGAACCTGAGTTATTTGGCGTTGCGTTTCCAAAACCATAGCCAGGCATCATTCCTTGACCATTATTTGTAGTTCCCGGTTGTTGTTGATCTGAAAATCCCCCAAAGCGTTGATGCATCCCGATCCCACGGTGATCAAATCGATCTCCAAATCCGCGACCGTGCCCGCTGACTCCTACCAGAACTACCAAAGCTAGAAGCGCAGCCCAAGCCAGAGTTCCGATTGCGCCAATCCAGATAGCGGCCACGGCGAAGGCTGATCCGCTCTTGGTGTACTCCGACTTATCAATCTCGCTCTTAGCCTTTACCCCGAGGATCAAACCCACTAGCGGGATAAACAAACTAAGAACAAAAGCTATAACAGAGGTATGGGTCGCCTCCTGCAATTTAATAATCTCTTTACGATCTTCTTCTTCAAGCACTTGAAGCCCTCCTGGAATTTTTCGTCACGCTGTCGGGTAGCCACAAATCGCTTGGCTATATAAGTAAGTATCACACTTGTCACGCTCCCCCACGGTTCGGCTCCCGTTAGAGTGCACCTGTGAATATTCTGAATTCAATAGAGCCGCATGGCACTAACTTCATTTCTGAGAGCGAGCGCCACGGAACAGCTCGTTCCCTCTTCTGGCCTTGGGCCGCTGGAAACGTCTCTCTTTTAGCGCTCTCATATGGCGCCTTCTTTCTCGATTTTGGCATCTCCTTCTGGCAGGCAACGTGGGCCGCGATTATCGGTACCGTCGGCTCCTTTTTATTAGTTGGTGTTAGTTCACTTGCCGGCAAAAGATCCAATGCGCCAACGATGACGCTCTCACGTGCTGCATTCGGAGTTAAGGGCAACGTGCTACCGGGTCTGCTCTCCTATCTCATCTTTGTGGGATGGGAAACGGTTCTTGTCTCGCTCGCAACGCTCGCCGCGCAAACCGTCTTCGCCAGACTGGGACATATCAACCACAGCGTTGCTGGAGTTCTTGGATTCATTGTTGCAGCGGGTTTAACGGTCTTTGGTGGAGTACTTGGATTTCATACCATCATGAAGATCCAACGCTGGCTCACCAGCGCCACAATCGCCTTGACCATCGGATATATCGCTTTAACTATTCACAAAGTTAATTGGCATGCAGTGCAATCAATTCACGCAGGAAGTAAAGCCGGGTTTGTTGGGGCAATGATTCTAGGAATTACTGGTATCGGACTTGGATGGGTTAATTCAGCTGCTGATTATTCGCGCTACCTACCGCGAAAGACTTCTACCAGCGGCGTGATCTTCTGGACAGTATTTGGTTCCTCGATAGTTCCGATCATTCTTGTTGTGTATGGCGCACTACTTGCGGGGAGTTCGAAGAGTCTGAGCGATGCTATTAGCGCCGACCCCATTGGCGCTCTGACCACGATCTTGCCAACTTGGTATCTCATACCCTTTGCCGTAGTTGCAATTTTAGGTTTAGTTGGTGGAGCAATTCTTGATTTGTACTCTTCCGGTATCACTTTGGTCTCAATCGGACTTCCCGTTAAGAGACATGTCGCAGCTTCTCTCGATGCCACCATCATGCTAATTGGAACCATTTACTTTGTTTGGATCGCTCCAAACTTTACAACTCCATTCCAGGGTTTCTTAATTACCCTCGGCGTTCCTATCGCAGTATGGTCGGCAATATTTGTAGCCGATATTTTGATGCGAAAGGTCGATTATACCGAAGCGGAACTCTTCCAGGTGAGTGGCCGCTACGGGGTATACAACTACAGATCAATCGTTCTGGTCATCGTCGGAACGGTCGTGGGTTGGGGCTTTGTTACCAATCCACTCGCCTCCTGGCTCTCGTGGCAGGGCTATTTCATGCACTTTATCGGCGGAAAGACAGGCACTTGGGCGGGTGCAAACGTCGGAGTCATATTTGGGCTCGTAATAGGCTTTGTGGGGCATATTCTCTTATCTCGTACCAGCATCAAAAAGCAGGAGGCACACCATGGCTGATTCCAGTTTCGATATCGTCTCAAATGTAGACCACATGGAAGTTGACAACGCATACAACTCCACTGATCGAGAGATTTCAACGCGCTTTGATTTTAAAAATACTGGAACTTCCATTGTGAAATCTGGCGATAAATACAATATCGAGGCCGATACTGAGGATCGCGCCAAGGCTGCGCTGGAAGTCTTCAAAGATAAATTGGTGAAGCGCGGAGTCTCGTTAAAGCATCTCGACGCTGGCGAACCACAGTTGAGTGGAAAGATTTACAAGATCTCCACCTCCTTCAAAGAGGGTATCAAGACTGAAGATGCTAAAAAGATTGCCAAGCTCCTGCGCGATGAGGGCCCCAAATCCTTGAAGACCCAGATTCAGGGCGAGGAACTTCGCGTTTCGAGTAAGAGCCGCGATGATCTTCAGGTTGCTATTCAAATCGTTAAAGACCATCCGTGGGAGTTCTCAGTTCAATTTCAAAACTATAGATAGCGCGGTAAATGAAGAGTTACAGAATAGGTTTAACACTCGGGATCACGGCCTACCTTACGTGGGGGCTATTTCCGCTTTATTGGCCACTTCTTGAACCGGCGAACTCAATTGAGATCGTGGCTCACCGCGCTATCTGGACCTTTGTATTTTGCGTTGCCTTGCTGCTCTACACCGGAAAACTTAAAAGCACCTTTGCCCTAATTAGGAATAGAAGAATCGTCCTTCGCCTAATAACCTCCACATTGCTAATTTCAGTCAATTGGTTGGTTTATATCTGGGGCGTCAACAGCGGTCACGTTGTTGAATGTGCGCTGGGTTACTACATAAACCCTCTCATCATCATCGCCTTCGGAGTCTTCTTGCTCAAGGAGAAGATGCGTCGATTGCAATGGGTCTCTGTTGGAATCGCCTGCCTGGGCGTAATTGTGCTCGCTATTGATTATGGAAGGCCTCCATGGATTGCACTCGCTCTTGCCACCTCGTGGGGTAGCTACGGATTGGTGAAAAAACAGTTGGGCTTGGGGGCACTCGAAGGATTAGCTATCGAGACAACGCTCTCTTTAATTCCTTACGGAGGTTATTTGATCTGGCTCGGCCACAAGGGAACTGGTCAATTTGGCCATCATCTGGGGCTGACTATTTTGCTCATACTTGCTGGAGTTGTGACCGCGATTCCGCTCTTGATGTTTAATGGATCAACGAACCGCCTCAAATTCACCGTCATTGGATTGCTGCAGTACATCACCCCATCTGTGCAGTTCATTATCGGTGTAATGGTGCGTCACGAAGCCATGACCACAGGACGATGGATCGGATTCTTGATTGTCTGGATCGCCCTGATTACTTTGGGATACGACCTGGTTCGTTCAGGAAGTTCTAGTGATAATCGTTTCGCAGAGCTCGATTAAGGCGCGCTTAGCGGCTCCATCGGGAAGTTGATTGAGATCTAATTGAGCTTCATCTGCGTACTTATGTAGCAACGCCCGCGAGGCCTCCATCGCCGGATGAGAGCGCAACGCCTTTAGGGTCTGGGCTACAACCGCTTCATCAGTGATCGGAGCGCTCAAGATCTCTTTAAGTGCGGCATCGCTGGGATCTTTAGATTCAAGTACGTACAAAGTCACCAGAGTTGGAACGCCTTCACGGAGATCGGTGCCTGGGGTCTTTCCGCTCTCATTGGACTCAGAAGCTATATCAATTACATCATCTGCTAATTGAAAGACGACGCCAATTTTCTCGCCAAAACGAGTTAACGCCTCAACAACCTCAGTTGGAGCGCCAGAGAGCAAAGCGCCAAACCTGGCAGATGTGGCGATAAGAGAGCCGGTCTTATCGGCGACAACCTTTAAGTAGTGATCTAGCAGAGATAGTCCCTCAGTTGATCCTTGAGTCTCAGTTATCTGTCCTATAACTAAACGTTCAAATGTTCGGGCTTGCAAACGGACAGCTTCTGGTCCTAGATCGGCAAGTAGGTCAGATGCCTTAGCGAAGAGATAATCGCCAGTTAAAATCGCAACGGTATTGTTCCAGCGAGCATTTGCGCTTTTAACACCGCGACGCAATGGTGCCTCATCCATGACATCGTCGTGATACAAAGTTGCTAGATGAGTTAGCTCGCAGACAACTGCCGCTTCAATGATCTCTTTCCGCTTTGGATCTCCAAACTGCGCTGCCAGCAGAGCCAAGAGTGGACGTAACCGTTTTCCCCCTGCCTCAACTAGATGGCGCGAGGTCTCGATCACGAGCGGGTAATCACCTTGAATCTGCTGACGCAATAACTCTTCGACTCGCTTCATATCCGCACGGATCGAGAGTTCAAGCTTTACATCTAAGTGGGGAATTCCAAATGCCATCAGAGATTACGCATCCTTGAATGCGATATGTACTGCCACTATTCCAAAGGTGAAGTTCTGCCAAGCAACACTTCCCCATCCAGCAGCTTTTATCTTCTCGGCGAGTTGCTCTTGAGTAGGCCAGGCCTGAATAGATTGCGCCAAGTAGATATATGCATCTGGATTCGAGGAGAATTTTCTAGCAACCTTTGGCAGCAGACCCATCAAATATTTCATGTAGATAGTTCGAAATACACGATTGGTTGGATGAGAGAACTCAACTACCACGAGCCGCCCACCCGTTTTTGTTACACGTAGCGCCTCTTGCAAAGCTTTGGTGACATCGTTGGTATTCCGTAGACCAAAGGAGATCGTTGTTACATCAAATTCGCTCTCTTTAAAGGGCAAGTTGAGCGCATCGGCGAGAGTGAAATTTAGATTGGGATGGCGCTTCTTACCGGCGTCGAGCATTCCCTGCGAAAAATCTGCCGGGATAACCTCTGCTCCGGCATCGGCGAGCGGTCGGCTGGAGGAGCCGGTACCAGCTGCAATGTCTAGGATCTTCATACCAATTTGTGGAGCGATGATTGCAGTCGCCTTCTTGCGCCACGCCTTGGTCTGACCCAGACTCAAGAGATCGTTCATAATGTCATAGCGCTTTGCCACGCCATCAAACATGGAGGCAACTTCCTCGGGCTCCTTATTTAGATCTGCAGACTTACTCACGGGTTTATTCTTTCGGTAGTACGCTCCTATGACAACTTCAACCCCGCCGAAGTACCTTCGGCGTAGGCTCGAAAGGGATCAACATGTCGATATCTTCAAC
>CAIMNT010000226.1 GCA_903842855.1 uncultured Actinomycetes bacterium | reverse complement strand
TGGTCGGCCGGGGTTTTTCTAGAACGCGCTGCGGTGAGAAGGAGATCTATCTGACCCGCAACACGCTTCTGTCCGACAAACTCCCCCAGATTTTTTGGGCGTAGCGCTAACTCTTGAACTCTCTCATTCTCATCCGAAAATTCACTTGTAATTGACTCGTTCACTTTGCACTACCTCCAGATAGTGCAGCGCGAAGCAGATCTGAAATTGGCTCCTGCGATACATCCTTAAATTGCGTTGAAAGTTGTTCGATCCTCTCTTGACTCTCTCGAGCAGAAAATCCTAAGCCAACGAGGGCGCTGGTCAATTGATCTCTCCATGAACCTGAAGCTACGATTTCAGAAAGTTCATAACTATCTAACTTGTCACGCAGTTCAAGGACGAGACGCTGTGCACCCTTCTTGCCCAATCCTGGAATTCTCTCCAACAGATCACTTTGTTCGTTCTTAATAGCGCTCACGATCTCTTCGCTCTCGTAAATATTGAGAGCGGATTGCGCCACCTTGGGACCGATACCTGTCACAGTTTGTAATAGTTCAAAAATTTCGCGGGAGAGTGAACTTTCAAATCCATAAAGTGTGAGCGCATCTTCACGTACAACTAAAACGGTGTGCAAGGAAGTCGAAGTCCCCACCAACAAACCTGCGGCGATGCGAGGTGCGACATTTACTAAAAGACCCACTCCCCCAACCTCGATGACAACCGAACCAGAGCGAACTGACTTAACCGTTCCCGAGACTGATGCGATCATCAGGAGGTGGCCTTAACAGCACGCGCCGTCAGACGTGCTCGCTCTGCGACTAAGGCGCTCTCTAGTTTGGAATCGCCTACACCTCGCCAATGGTGACAAATAGCCAGGGCAAGGGCATCAGTGCTATCCACTGGCTTAGGAATTGCATCGAGTCGCAACAAACGTTGCACCATAAGAGCCACTTGTTTTTTATCGGCACGTCCTGAACCGGTAACCGATGCTTTCACCTCGGAGGGAGTATGCATCACCACGGGGATACCCGCTTTAGCCGCAAGCAAAAGCGCGACGCCCGCAGCTTGTCCAGTCGCCATCGCTGTCTTTACATTAAGTTGTGAGAAGACCCGTTCCACTGCAATTACATCGGGTTGAATTTTTTCGATCCAAATGGAAATAGCTCTGTCGAGTTCCAGCAGACGCGCCTCCAGCGGAGCATCTACCGTCGTTCTTATCACCCCAACGTCAACCATGTAGAGGAGATTAGATCCACGACTTTCGACAACGCCGAGACCACATCGGGTTAAACCCGGATCGATCCCCAGCACTCTCATGCGGGTAAGCCTATTGGTCGAGGCTAGCCATTACCTCGTCAGACACATCAAAGTTCCCGTACACGTTCTGCACGTCATCGAGTTCTTCAATCGCATCAATCAAATTGAAGACTTTGGTCGCAGTCTCAGCGTCCAGCGGCACCGACAATGTCGGCAAGAATGAGGTATCCGCCGACTCGTAATCAATGCCAGCACCTTGTAAAGCGGTACGAACCGCTACAAGATCACTTGGTTCTGAGACGATTTCAAAGGAGTCACCCAAATCATTTACCTCTTCGCAGCCTGCATCTAGTACAACTTCAAGAATGCGATCTTCCGTAACTCCCGCAACCTTGTTTACCAATACCACGCCCTTGCGGTTAAAAAGATAGGAGACTGAACCAGGATCGGCCATCGATCCACCATTTCGAGTAACGGCAACTCGAACTTCAGAGGCGGCGCGATTGCGACTATCAGTTAAACATTCGATCATGAGCGCTACTCCACCTGGCGCATAACCTTCATACATAATGGTCTGCCAATCGGCACCACCTGACTCCAGCCCGCCTCCGCGCTTAACGGCGCGTTCAATATTGTCGGCTGGCATAGAGTTTTTCTTGGCCTTGGCGATTGCATCAAAGAGCGTTGGATTTCCATCTATGTCAGGACCGCCGTTACGCGCGGCGATTTCAATCGCTTTAATTAACTTTGCAAAGTTCTTAGCGCGACGTGAATCAATAACCGCCTTCTTGTGCTTTGTCGTTGCCCATTTGGAATGGCCTGACATTTAACCCACCAACCTTGTTCTCGATCTATTCAGCCGCGCGCGTTGTTACGCAACAGCCGCCTTGCATATATTCTCAATGAAATAGCGATGCACCCGATTGTCCCCCGTTATTTCCGGGTGAAAAGAGGTAGCCAACAAGTTCCCTTGTTGAACCGCAACAGGATGCAATTCTCCATCAATTTCAACAGATGCCAAAACTTCAACACCCTCTCCTACAGACTCAACCCAGGGAGCGCGGATAAAGATGGCGCGCACAGCAGGTGCGGTGATGCCAACCATGTTCAAATTAGCCTCAAATGAGTCGACTTGGCGACCAAAGGCGTTGCGGCGCACGGTTATATCCATTCCGCCGAAACTCTCCTGACCTAGCGCAGCGCCTTTGATTCGATCAGCGAGGAGGATCATTCCTGCACAGGAGCCATAGGTCGGCAGCCCAGCATCGATTCGCTCCGAAATTCGATCGAAGAGTCCAAAGGTGCGAGCCAATTTAGCAATAGTTGTTGACTCGCCTCCCGGTAGGACGAGAGCATCAATTTGATTAATCTCATCAAGACTTTTAACCGCTATCGCTTCGACACCGCACTCCGCCAAGGCAAAGAGATGCTCGCGGAAATCACCTTGAAGAGCTAAAACACCAACCAACATATGAGGAGCGTGCTGTTACCAGCCGCGTTCAGCCAGACGATGTGGAACAGGAATGTCAGCGACGTTGATGCCAACCATTGCATCACCTAGTCCACGAGAGACATCGGCGATAACTTTGGCATCGGTGTAATACGTGACTGCCTTTACACAAGCGCTGGCGCGAGCAGCAGGATTTCCTGATTTAAAGATTCCGGAGCCAACAAATACACCATCGGCACCAAGCTGCATCATCATGGCAGCGTCAGCTGGAGTTGCAATTCCTCCCGCCGTAAAGAGCACCACCGGCAACTTTCCAGTTTGGGCAACTTCTTTAACGAGTTCATACGGTGCTTGTAGTTCTTTTGCCGCAACATAGAGTTCATCCTCGCGCATTGAAGTTAAGCGGCGAATCTCCTGTGAAATTTTGCGCATATGCGTGGTGGCATTTGAGACATCACCTGTGCCTGCTTCACCTTTAGATCGAATCATGGCTGCGCCCTCATTGATACGGCGCAAAGCCTCTCCCAAGTTCGTTGCTCCGCAAACAAAGGGAACGGTGAAATTCCACTTATCAATATGGTTCTCGTAATCGGCTGGGGTTAGTACTTCCGACTCGTCGATGTAATCGACTCCCAAGCTTTGGAGGATCTGAGCCTCAACAAAGTGACCGATGCGAGCCTTTGCCATCACAGGAATTGAGACCGCAGCCTGGATCTGTTCAATCATGTCTGGATCTGACATACGAGCGACTCCACCTTGGGCACGAATATCGGCCGGTACGCGCTCGAGAGCCATAACAGCCACAGCTCCAGCATCCTCAGCGATCTTCGCCTGCTCAACATTGACGACATCCATAATGACGCCACCCTTGAGCATCTCCGCCATGCCGCGCTTAACGCGACCGGTACCCGTTACCTTTTCGGTGTTCTCAGACATTCCATCTCCTTGTGCATGCAAAAACCCTGGTTGACCCTAAGGGCAAGAGTGCAAGTCTACTTTGAAGGAGTGGGTGCTGGCGTACTGGAAATTGGATAGGTAAAGGTTGGCTGCTGATCGGTTAGCGCAACCCAGACCTGGCCGGTATGGAAATAAGCCGGAGAGCCATCTTTGAGCGTCCAGGTGGTCGGGTCGGTAGCGCTGGCACGATTCCAAAAGACCGGAATCTCTTGACCATCCCGCAATAGATAGCCGGTACCGGAGCCAATGGTGTTGCTAAAAGGGGTGTAACTGCCGAGGTGATCGTGATAAATGGATGGGGTAATACTTACCTCTTGAATCAGGAAGGTAGGCGACCCTAACTGCGAACCGTCAGCGGCAAGGTCTGGCGCACCGTCGTAGATGATCTTCCACTTCTGAGTGCTCTTGGACCAGACCGCCTTGTACTTTCCGGCGGGCCATTTAACTTCTGCGCTCTTAATCGGAGTTCCACCCGCCGGTAGCGGACCGAACTTCCACCCTACCGATTTGGCAGTCACTATTGGGCGATGCTCAACGCTGATTGATTTATTAAGCAAGGCCTTTGGATCCACGACCATATTTGTTGGAGCGGTTCTCGCAGGATCACGTGAAAAGATTGAGGCAGGTTCTGTATCTGCTCCTATATCTTCAATATTAGATGCCCGCAATACAGGCAGGAATAAAGTCTGGGCTCCGCTATATGCCATGCCCACGCGACCATAGTTCGCCATTAAATCGATATCACTGATTCGGGCCGAACGAACTGGACCGATCTTCGCTGGAAGTTTGTTGCTAAAGACTGCCGCTAACCGAGTGAGTCCACCTTCAACCTGCTCGATATAAATAACATCAGCGCTATCTAAACCGATTTGGGGATGCGCCGCCTGGGTATCATCAACTTTTACAAAGAGAACGGGTCCATTGATTCCAGGTAAACCAGTAAGCACATTAGTAGGCACCACGGTCGCTGGAGTCGTGGACTTCGCGCCGGCACCACAGCCCGCCAAAAACAAGACTGGCACTATCACTGCACTGGTGATAGCCAACAGACGATTCGGTTTGATCACAAAGAGTCCTCTTCAAATGAGTAGATTTTTGGCAACTTTGCCTTTCCAGCAAGGTGAAAGAGACGATAAATAGAGCGAGAACGCAGCTTTGCTACCGAGCTAACCGCCTCAAGATGAATAGCGATCGCAAGAGTTATCTTCTCTGTCAAAGCGCTGAGTTCATCGAGCAAGGGAACAGCAATAGCGACCTCGCCGCTACGACCCAATTCTCGCAAAAATTTGAGAGATTCCGAGAGAGAGCGCTCGGCATCATTGCGATCAATGATTGCCTCTTCTCGGCTCACATAAGCCGACTGCGTCAGAATTAAATCGGTGGCGGGATCCAAATCAGTTTGATGTGAAATCTCAAGTGCAAGCGCTGCTCTACGTTGCAAGAGTGCATCTAAATGTTCCCACGAAGTTTCAACCCGATGGTGCAAGC
>CAIMNT010000225.1 GCA_903842855.1 uncultured Actinomycetes bacterium | reverse complement strand
GATATCACGGGTGACTCTTTCAAATTAGCTCAAGCCGCCGCTAGCAATCCAGAGGCAGAGTTGATCATCTTCTGTGGTGTTCACTTCATGGCTGAATCAGCAGATATTTTGACCTCAGAAAGCCAGAAGGTAATTCTCCCCGACCTCGCCGCCGGTTGCTCAATGGCAGACATGGCAGGCGCACAACAGGTGGCAGAAGCCTGGTCGCACTTTCAAAAATTGGGAATCGCCAACCGAACAATTCCTATCACCTACATGAACTCGACTGCGGCGATAAAGAGTTTCACCGGTGAAAATGGCGGAGCGGTCTGCACATCCTCCAATGCGCGCCGCGCCATGAAATGGGCTTTCGAACGTGGAGAAAAGATCTTCTTTCTTCCGGATCAGCATCTAGGTCGCAACACGGCAATCCTCCACTTAGGCCTCACCGCTGAAGATTGCGTGGTGTGGAATCCATGGAAACCGCAGGGTGGTTTATCCGATCAAGAACTCCACGATGCAAAGGTGATCTTGTGGCGCGGGCATTGCTCGGTCCACGGCCGCTTCTCCAAGCAGAACGTCGATGATGTTCGTGCTCGACTCCCCGGCGTTAAGGTGCTCGTTCACCCTGAGTGCAAAAATGAAGTTGTCATGGCGGCCGACGTTGTCGGTAGCACCGAGAGCATCATTAAGACAGTGACCGACTCCCCTACCGGCTCCAAATGGGCGATCGGAACCGAACTCAATCTGGTGCAGCGCTTGGCTCGGGCCAACCCAGATAAAGAAGTGGTCTTTCTCGATAAAACGGTCTGCTACTGCTCGACCATGAACCGAATCGACCTGCCCCACCTTGTCTGGACGATGGAGAATCTGGCAGCGGGACGTGTGATCAACCAAATCTCAGTTGAAGAGCGGACCGCCCACTTTGCGCGAGTTGCGCTAGAGCGAATGCTGGCTCTACCGTAACCACATGGCCAAAGACGCACCCACACCAAAGCGCAAAGATGCAGAGGCGCTCAACAAGGTAAATGCAATTACCTCTCCTGCTACCAAGGCAACCAAGGTTCGCGATCGCAATGAGCTCAAGGCCAAGCGCCTAGCAGCGCGCGCGGCTTATATGCGTGGCGATGAG
Source organism: uncultured Actinomycetes bacterium (assembly GCA_903842855.1). Taxonomy (GTDB): domain Bacteria; phylum Actinomycetota; class Actinomycetes; order Nanopelagicales; family Nanopelagicaceae; genus PALSA-747. The sequence goes on along the minus strand of CAIMNT010000225.1, from coordinate 1,695 downwards.
AACGCACTACCTGCCCGTGACAAGGGACCAGTACGTCGCTATGTGCGCAACTACGTTGACTCTCGCAGAAATGTCGGCGAGTACTTCTTGCCTGCGGTCTTTACAGTCCTAGTACTTAGCGTTGTTCACAATAAGTACGTCTCACTTATTGCAATTCTCTTTATGTATGTTGCCATGCTGTACACCGTCTTCTCTGGTTTCTTCATGACACGCAATATCCGCAAAGCTGTCACTGCAAAATTCCCCGGCGAATCGACCAAGGGACTTGGAATGTATGGCTGGTTGCGCTCTACCCAAATGCGCCGCATGCGCGCTCCCGCACCTCAAGTTAAGCGCGGGGATTTAATTTAATTCGTTCAACCTCAAGAATCAGAAAGCCTAAGCCCTCGGGTTTGGGCTTTCAGTCTTTTTAGGGTCACGTTCTGGAAGTGAGCCAAGTGCCGCATCAATTGCCTGCATGACATCATCACCTAGAACCACGCCGGCAGCTTTCACATTCTCTTTAACTTGGGCGGGTTTGGTGGCTCCCATGATTACAGCAGAGACATTTTGATTTTGCAACGCCCACGCGAGTGCGAGTTGTGACATTGAGAGTCCCACTCCATCGGCAATCGGCTTGAGATTTTGGACTGCCGTTAAAACCTCATCTGTCATCCAGCGAGAGATGAAGTTAGCTCCAGATTTTTTATCAGTCGCACGAGAACCTGCTGGTGGTTTCTTGCCAGGCAGATACTTACCAGTCAAGATCCCCTGGGCGATGGGAGACCAGACGATCTGACCAATTCCCTCTTGCTTAGATAGCGGGACAACTTCAGATTCGATAACTCTCCAGAGCATTGAGTACTGCGGTTGACTTGAAACGAAGCGAGTCCAACCGCGTTCTTTTTGAATTGATGCAGCGGCGCGGATCTGATCGGCGTTCCACTCTGAAAAACCTAGGTAGTTAACCTTGCCTTGACGCACTAAATCGTCAAAGGCATGCAAGGTCTCTTCCAATGGAGTTTCAAAGTCAAAGCGATGAGCCTGGTAGAGGTCGATGTGATCCGTGTTGAGGCGCTTGAGAGAGGCCTCGACCGACTCCATGATGTGCTTGCGTGAGAGACCGCGGTCATTCTTACCCGAACCCGTTGGAAAATAGACCTTGGTGAAAAGCTCATAGGACTCCCGCCTGACGCCCTTAAGGGCCTTACCTAGAACAACTTCTGCTCGAGTTCCGGCATATACATCGGCGGTATCGAAGGTCGTAATTCCTTCATCGAGAGCGGCGCGCACGCACTTGATCGCCGCATCTTCCTCAACTTGGCTTCCGTGGGTAATCCAGTTTCCGTAAGCAATCTCCGAGACATACATTCCAGATGAACCAAGGCGACGATATTCCATGTTGAAACCATACTCCCCCGTTTGGCGTGTCACTAGACGAAATAGTGGGCTTCCACCCGGTAGGTGCTAATTTTCGGCTACCAGTTTCCACGTGAGGCTGGTGGTATTTGCAAGAGCGAAGTCGGTGTGAATCCGACGCTGTCCCGCAACTGTGTTGAAGTCGTAAGACTTCTGAGTCAGGTCGCCTCTCTCAAATGTCGAAGTATCCGACCTCGGAGGAAGGTCGGGCCTTTTGAACTCTCACGAGTCAGAATTAGCCCAACATTTCCTCCCTCAACCCTTGGGGGAGTTTTTTTATGAAGAAAAGAAGGATCG
>CAIMNT010000224.1 GCA_903842855.1 uncultured Actinomycetes bacterium | reverse complement strand
GGTCCTGACAAAGGGTGAGCCTGCCAACTTTGAGGAGATTCCCCCTGTTGCGAAGAGGCCAGCCATCGCGAAGAGAACGATAAGAGTTACCTTGGTGCTGGTCCCACCGATGAGCGCTCCGATCAACGGAACGGTGGCGCCCAAGGCGAAACTGATAGCAGAGGCGAAGGCGGCCTTGGCCGGCTCTGCCTTATTTGAGTCGTGGTGACCAAGTTCATCGCGCAAATGGGCAGCCAGCGGATCCTTGGCGGTAAGAGTCTGCGCAACCTGCTCCGCCAATTCGCGGGGAAGTCCACGCTCCTGGTAGATCTGGGTCAGCTCCTCTAACTCGCCTTCGGGATCTGCGGCGAGATGATCAATCTCCATCTGTCGATCGGAGGCCTCGATATCGGCTTGGGATCTAACAGATATGTATTCGCCAACGGCCATCGACATTGAACCAGCAGCGATTCCAGATACACCAGCAATAGCCAGAAAGCTGGTGCGGCCCGCCGCCGCAACTCCGATTAAGAGAGATGCATTGGAGACCAGACCATCGTTGGCGCCCAATACTGCAGCACGTAGCCATCCCGATTTGCTTCCACGGTGATGTTGGTTACGCGCATAAACCGCTTCTAAACTCATGGCCACATAATAGCCAAAAGTAAAATCAGAGTACGACCTTTCTCTGACGCGCAATGATGATCCAGAGGGAAGAGATCCCACACAAGATCGCCACCCAGACATTGAGTCGAATTCCAAAGATCAGATGGGCGCGATCAATCCGTAGCGCTTCGATCCAAACTCTCCCAGAGCAATACAGCGTTATATAGAGGAGAAAAGTGCTTCCTACTCGCAATCTTCGTATCGCTGGCATATAAATGATCACAGCTGCACAAAGTAAGCACCACAACGACTCATAGAGAAAGGTCGGGTGGAAGGTGGCGTAACTCTCATACCCAGCGGGTCTATAGATTGCAGGAATCTTAAGGCCCCACGGGAGCGTCGTTGGCCTTCCGAAAAGTTCATGGTTGAACCAGTTTCCCCAACGACCAATAGCTTGAGCGATAAGAATTCCGGGAGCGAGCGCATCAATCGCTTGGAGAAAGGAGATACTCCGTTGTCGTCTCTTAAAGTAGGTGAAAGCTACGAGGGTTCCTAACGCAATAGCACCCCAAATTCCCATTCCGCCTTCCCAAATTTTAAAGGCATCTGAAAGGTCTCCCTGCGAACCAAAATATAGCTCGGGCGTAGTTAGTACGTGGTAGAGCCGACCGCCGATTATTCCTGCAGGAATGACATATATCGCCAGGTCGTAGAGTTCAGTTGTAACTCCCCCGGACCTTTTCCAACGTACAGCCCCAACTTGAAGAGCGACGATCACGCCTAGGAGAATGCAGAGCGCGTAGTAATGCAAGGTGATCGGACCCAACCCAATCGAATTACTCGATGGAGTTGGGATAAACCGATCAAACAAAGAGTGGACTACTTAACGCCGAGTGCTTTTAAGACCTTGGTAAAGGCGGCGTTGCTGTAATCAGTTGCCAGTGGGAGCGTTTTGCCATTGACGATAACCGTGGGGGTCGCATTAATATTTTTGGAGGCGGCATCATCGTTGATGTTGTTGGTCCAAGTGAGATACTTGCCGCTATTGATGCAGGTATCAAAGCTCTTCGAGGCAATACCGATTGAATGTCCCAGAAGAATCAGTTGGGCGTTGGTCCAATACGCGGCATTTTCTGCAGATTGAGCGGTAGTTGGTTGATTCACATATAGCGCAGTGTGCATCTCAAGATACTTGCCTTGATCTGCGGCACAGGCGGCTGCCGCTGCCGTCAATTGAGAGTCTGGTGCAATGAAGTGCATAGGGTGGTAAACAGCCTCAATCTTTCCGGCACGAACGAGATTATCAACATACGTATTATTCACTGCTTCAAAGTTACGGCAATTAGGGCAACGGAAATCCTCGTACATATCAACTCTTACCTTGGCGGTTGGGTTGAAGGTGATTCCATAACCATTGGCTTTTGAGACAGATGATGGCAACGGTGCGTGTGATGCAGAGTGGTTCTTGGCAACCACCGCTCCGACACCAGCGAGCACAACAAGAGAGATCATCCCGAGAACGAGATACAGAGTGAATTTATCGCCCTGCTTCTTCGGAGCTTGATGCTTATCAGCTTTCTTGCTTGCCATATTGTGACTCTCCCCT
>CAIMNT010000223.1 GCA_903842855.1 uncultured Actinomycetes bacterium | reverse complement strand
TACTTCGGCGAAGCGCGTCGAGTTCTTCTTGCCTTTAGAGGCGGTTAGAACAGTCAACGGACTGCCTCGCTTGTTGCCTTTGCCGCCCACTTCGACTTCGTCGACATCCATGATGATGCCTTTGCCAAGCTGGCATCTGAGTTCGACACAATTGCAGAACTCAAAGCAGATTTCACAGAACGTCTAAAGCGCGTTAAGGCACTTGAACAAGGCGCGCAAGCACGTGACTTACTTTTGAAGAAGATGATTGATGATCTTGAAATTCCAGTGCCAGATAAGTTAGTTGCTGATGAAGTTCACCAGCACCTTGAAGGCGAAGGTCGCTTGGATGATGAGACCCATCGTGCGGAAGTTATTGAATCGACCACAAAATCTCTGACCCAAGAAATCTTGTTCGACAACATCATCGATGCCGAGCAGATCTCCGTCAACGAAACTGAATTAACCGAATATTTAGTTCGTGCTTCATCTCGTTATGGCATGACCCCAGATCAATTCATCAAAGAAGTCTCTGAGGCTGGCCAAGTTCAGACCATGATTGCGGAAGTTGCTCGCGCAAAGGCACTTGCCCAGGTACTCGGCCGCGTAAAGGTCGTTACCAAGTCCGGCAAGCCAGTAGATCTAGAAGCACTTGCGCCAAAGCAGGCAGCTCCTGAATCAGCCGCTGAATAAGCCTTAACCAATTCGCCCAAGACTTCTCTTATAGCGAACGCGCTCCCCGCATAAAGCGGGCTATTTGCGGAAGCAATTTGCCCTAAAGATTGTTACTGTCTCTGTAACGAAATAACTCGTACCCATCAGCAGGAGGATTTAGTGGATCTCATTACTCCGCAACTCGCGGCACCTATGGGTGGCGGCGGACTCGACGACCAGGTGTACCAACGCCTACTTCGCGAACGCATTATTTTTCTCGGATCAGTCGTTGAAGATTCAATGGCCAATGCGATCTCCGCGCAGCTCTTGCTTCTTGCTGCTGAATATCCAGATAAAGATATTTTCTTGTACATCAACTCACCGGGCGGATCTATCTCAGCCGGTATGGCGATTTATGACACCATGCAATACATCAAGAATGATGTCGCAACTGTTGCGATGGGTCTTGCGGCATCGATGGGTCAATTCCTTCTCTGTGCAGGCGCCGCTGGAAAGCGTTACGCCCTTCCACATGCTCGCATCATGATGCACCAACCTTCTGGTGGCATCGGTGGAACTGCATCAGATATCAAGATTCAAGCAGAGCAGATGTCATTTACGAAGAAGAAGATGGCAGAACTAATCTCTTTCCACACTGGGCAGAAGCCAGAAACCATCGAAGCCGATTCAGATCGCGATCGTTGGTTCACTGCAGAAGAGGCGAAGGAATACGGTTTTGTTGATCACGTTGTTCGCTCAGCCGGACAGGTTTCAGGAAGCGGAGGAACAGCATGAGTACTTTCAACCCAATGACTTCCGGAATGGGCTCTGGAATGAATCCGGGCGAGCTCACCAGCCGCTACGTTCTTCCTACTATTGAAGAGAAGACCGCATACGGTTACAAGCGCCTCGACCCTTACACAAAGCTCTTTGAAGAGCGCATCATTTTCTTGGGCCAACCTATCGATGACACTGTTGCTAACGATGTGATGGCACAACTCTTGACTCTGGAATCTATGGATCCAGATCGCGACATTATTATGTACATCAACTCACCTGGTGGTTCATTCACTGCGCTCACCGCAATTTATGACACCATGCAATTTGTTCGTCCTGATGTCATGACCATCTGCCTCGGCCAAGCAGCATCTGCCGCAGCCGTACTTCTTGCTGGTGGTGCAAAAGGAAAGCGTATGGCGCTCGAACATGCACGCATCTTGATTCACCAACCTTATTCAGAGGGTGGCGGACAAGGTTCTGATATCGAGATCCAGGCCAAAGAGATTATGCGTATGCGCTCTCTCTTGGAGTCCATGCTCGCTCATCACACAACCAAGAGCCATGAAGAGATCACGCGCGATATCGAACGCGACAAGATTCTTACTGCTCAAGAAGCGGTTGAGTATGGCTTGATCGACCAAGTTCTCGTAAGCCGTAAGGCGAGTGCGAACAAGTAATCCACCACCGTTAATTCGCCTATAAGCGAACAAAATCCACGCTAAGAGCCAGCCCATGAAAATGGTCTGGCTCTTACTCTTATCCCATGACGACGCGCATTGGTGAAAGTGGCGATCTCCTCAAGTGTTCTTTCTGCGGAAAGACCCAAAAGCAGGTCAAGAAGTTAATTGCTGGTCCAGGTGTATATATCTGCGACGAGTGCATCGACCTCTGTAATGAGATCATCATTGAAGAACTCCAGGAGGCCAACACCCTTGGACTTCAAGAACTTCCTAAGCCGCAAGAGATATGCGAGTTCCTTGATCAATATGTGATCGGGCAAGATCGCGCAAAGAAGTCACTCTCCGTTGCGGTCTATAACCATTACAAGCGAGTTCAAGCCGGAGAATCAAAGCGGGAAGATGCGGTCGAACTCTCTAAATCCAACATTTTGATTCTTGGACCAACCGGTTGCGGTAAGACCTTCCTCGCTCAAACATTGGCGCGAATGCTCAATGTTCCTTTTGCGATTGCTGATGCCACCGCCTTGACCGAAGCTGGTTATGTCGGTGAAGATGTTGAAAATATTCTGCTTAAACTTATTCAAGCCGCGGATTTTGATGTGAAGAAGGCCGAGACTGGAATTATCTATATCGACGAGATCGATAAGGTCGCCCGGAAAGCCGAGAACCCATCCATTACTCGAGATGTATCTGGCGAGGGCGTACAACAAGCCCTGCTCAAGATTCTTGAAGGAACAACGGCTTCAGTTCCACCTCAAGGTGGCCGCAAGCACCCTCATCAAGAATTCTTGCAAATCGACACCACAAATATCCTCTTCATTGTCGGCGGAGCATTCGCGGGC
>CAIMNT010000222.1 GCA_903842855.1 uncultured Actinomycetes bacterium | reverse complement strand
TGATTGGAGTCGACGTCTCCATACTTTTAGATGATGCCGCCGCAGCTGCCGAAACATTTACCTCGGAGAATTCAACTGTCGTAGAAATCGCGGCGACTATCTTTGATAAGGGCGAGCAGGATGTCGCCTTTTTCGATGCGGGTTCAGAGCTTCCAGGTATATCTGACTGGATTTAGCAACTCATCGCAGAATCAACCGGCAAAAACCAGACTGGACGCCTTCCTATCGCGATTGAGTCACACAGCGCTCCCATCGCTGGTCCTGGTTTGAAAATTGGATTTGAGAGCACATCAGAAGCAGATTTAGTCGTCCTAGGAAGCTTGGGTGAGCAATTTATTCTATGGGAGTGGGTAACTGCCCTACTGGGTTATAGTTTGCAGGTAGATCCATTCAATCAACCAAATGTTACCGAAGCGAAAGAACGCACTGGCGCGCTGCTATCAACCTGGAACGATGGAAAGGTTCCGCAATACAAACCATCGTTCTCCAATGATCTACTCTCTATTTATAGCTCATCTACCTCTCAAACACTTGGTGGGCAACTCAAAGATTTCTTAAATCTCGAGAGTCACTACATAGCGATCATGGCCTATCTATCCCGAGGCATTGACGAGAGCGCACCCGAGCTTCGTGAGGTGATCGCCGGAAAGAGCGGCAAGGGAACCACATTTGGATGGGGACCGCGCTTCTTACACTCAACTGGACAATTTCATAAGGGCGGACAACACAACGGTGCCTTCTTGCAAATTACCGGCGATAATAAAAGCGATCTCTCTATCCCCCACCAAAACTTCTCTTTCCATACCCTCTTGATGGCTCAGGCACTTGGCGATGGCCAGGCGTTAGCAGATAGAAAGTTTCCTTTGGTGAGAATTCATCTTAAAGAAAGAGAAGCGGGCTTAGCTCTGCTTCTTGAGGAGTTGCGGAAGATTTAGTCGTCGCCGCGCAATTTAGCGAGTGCGTCGCCCAAAATCTTTTCGGCCTCGGCTTCGGTTCGACGCTCTTTTACATATGCCAAGTGAGTCTTATAAGGCTCGTTCTTTACAGGCATTGGTGGCTTATCTTTATCTAGACCTGCGGGAAATCCGCAGCGAGGGCAATCCCATTCATTAGGAATTGCTACTGTACCGTCCTCCGCAAATGATGGACGAGTCTCGTGGCCGTTGGCACACCAGTAAGAGACGCGAAAACGAGCTATCGCCTCACCGCGCTCAGCCTCACCCATTGGGCCAGCACCGACGCGACTACCGCGGATTGCACTTCCTGCCATTTTCTACTCCTCTAAAATTGTTACTACTTTGAAATTCTAAGAGCTGGTCGTTGTGAGCCGATTACTTGAGATAAAGGCTCAGAGCCACAACTCCAGCGAACCAGAGACCACCTACCACGATCGTGATTCGATCTAGATTCTTCTCAACGACCGAAGATCCACCATAAGTTGAAGAAACGCCGCCGCCGAAGAGATCGGAGAGGCCACTGCCCTTGCCCTTATGGAGCAGAACCAGCAGGATCATGAGGACGCTCGTGATCACTTGAACTATTGATAAAGCTAAAACCACGGTCCGGCTCCTTTTATTTCATCTCCCCGCAGGCAGGGTTAGAGGACTTCGATCGACTTTTTAGACTCTTTCGAGCCAGAGGGTAAGGATAGCGTGCTAAGCGGTGGTCGCTACGCGGTGAAACTTGGCAATTCGGGCAAATTCCTCAGGATCTAGGCTTGCTCCGCCGACCAAGACGCCATCTACATCTGCCTCGCGCATAATGTCAACGATATTTGCCGACTTTACTGAGCCGCCGTAGAGAATTTTGGCGTTATCTGCGATCTCATCGCTTCCAATCGAACGGAGCGCTTCGCGAATTGCGGCACAGACCTCCTGCGCATCGGCAGGTGTAGCGGTCTTTCCAGTCCCAATAGCCCAAACTGGCTCGTAAGCGAAGACAACCTTCTTGAGATCGGGCTTGTGAAGACCCGCCACCGAAGCCGCTAATTGGGCCACGACGAACTCCACTTGCTTGCCGGATTCGCGGATCGAAAGATCCTCACCGATGCAGAGAATTGGGATGATCTCATTGGCGAGGGCGGCTTTAGCCTTAGCGGCGACCAGCGCATCGCTCTCACCGTGGATGGTGCGTCTCTCTGAGTGACCTACAAGAACATAAGTACAACCGAGCTTGTTCAGCATACCGCCCGAGATATCTCCAGTAAATGCTCCAGAAACTTCTGGGGAGAGATCTTGTGCACCATAACTAAGACGCAACCGATCCCCATCAATTAGAGTTTGGACTGAGCGAATATCGGTAAACGGTGGAAACACTGCAACATCGACGGCATCAAAATCCTTCTCCTCAAGAGAGTAAGAAAGTTTCTGAGTTACCGCAATCGCCTCGAGATGGTTGAGATTCATCTTCCAGTTTCCAGCAATAAGTGGTTTACGCATTATTGAGAACCTCAATTCCAGGAAGTGGCTTGCCTTCTAGATACTCCAGAGAGGCTCCGCCACCAGTTGATATGTAACCAAATTGGTCATCTTTAAATCCAAGTGCACGAACCGCGGCGGCCGAATCTCCCCCGCCAACAACAGAGATGCCTTGCACTTTAGTAAGGGCTTCGGCAACAACCCTAGTTCCGTTGGCAAAGTTGGGAAATTCAAAGACTCCCATAGGGCCATTCCAAAATACGGTATGGCATTTTTCGATAGCTGCTGCAAATGCTGCAGCGCTCTCGGGCCCAATGTCCAGACCCATCTGATCTGCTGGAATTGCTACTGCGCTCACCAAGGTAGGCGCTGCATCTGCCGAGAAGGCGGGGGCGACGACGATATCGGTTGGAAGTAAGAGTTCTACGCCCAGATCCTTGGCCTCTTGCAATAGCTTCTTTACATCATCAAGCAGATCGATCTCTACAAGTGAGGTTCCGATTTCATGACCTTGCGCTTTCAAGAAGGTAAAGAGCATTCCGCCGCCGATGGCGAGGACATTAACCTTTCCTAGTAGATTTTTGATCACGCCGATCTTGTCTGAGACTTTAGCCCCACCAAGAACTACGCCATAGGGACGATCGGGATTTTCGGTCAACTTTTTCAGAACCTCGATCTCGGCAGCGACGAGGAAGCCCGCTGCGCTTGGCAAAATCTTGGCAACATCGTAGACGGAGGCGTGCTTGCGGTGAACCGCTCCAAAGCCATCACTAACAAAGAGATCCATTCCATGAGCTAGTTGTGTAGCCAAGGCAGCACGTTCTGCTTCATCTTTGGAGGTCTCCGCTGCCTCGTAGCGAATATTTTCGAGTAGAAGTACTTGACCAGGAAGTAGCGCGGCCTTCTTAGCATCAGCCTCTGCCCCAACGATTTCTGAGGAGAAGATGACCGGCGATCCAAGAAGATCTCCTAGACGATGTGCTACTGGAGCTAATGTCATATTCGGATTGCGTTCACCTTTTGGTCGACCAAGGTGGGCAGTGATAACGACGCTAGCGCCATTATCAATGAGGCATTTAATGGTGGGTAGCGATGCCCGGATGCGACCATCATCTCTGATTACGCCCTCTTTGATAGGGACGTTAAGGTCGCACCGGAGCAGAACTCGCTTACCTGCCACATCAAGTGATTGAAGCGCAGTGAAACTCATTAGAGCGATTTACCTACAAAAGTTACGAGATCAACGAGGCGGTTAGAGTAACCCCATTCGTTGTCGTACCAACCAAGGACCTTGACAGTTGTTCCAATTGTCTTGGTGAGGCCTGCATCGAAGATACATGAGGCTGGATCGGTGACGATATCTGCCGAAACGATGGGATCTTCGGTGTAACGAAGAATTCCCTTGAGTGGGCCTTCGGCAGCCTTCTTGATTGCTGCATTGATCTCAGCAGCGCTTGCTTCACGAGCAAGTTCCACGGTGAGATCGGTTGCCGAACCAGTTGGGACTGGAACGCGAAGAGCATATCCATCAAGCTTTCCCTTGAGGTTTGGAAGAACGAGGCTGATCGCCTTAGCTGCGCCAGTTGAGGTAGGAATAATTGAGAGAGCGCCTGCGCGAGCGCGGCGAAGATCCTTGTGGGGTTGGTCGTGAAGTGATTGATCGTTTGTGTATGCGTGCACGGTAGTCATCAACCCGCGGACGATTCCAAACTCTTCATCAAGAACCTTGGCCATTGGTGCGAGGCAGTTAGTTGTGCAGGATGCGTTAGAGATGACGTTGTGTGCTGCGGCGTCATATTTATCTTCATTGACACCAAGGACGATGGTGATGTCCTCATCTGTCGCAGGAGCAGAGATGATGACCTTCTTGGCGCCAGCGGTGATGTGCTTCTTAGCATCGGCGGCCTTTGTAAAGAAGCCAGTAGATTCAACGACGATATCTGCGTTCAGCGCTGCCCAAGGCAAGTTGGCTGGATCGCGCTCAGCGAAGACCTTGATGGTCTTATCTCCAACGGTGATTGAATCCTCGGTGTAGGTCACAGGCAGACCTAGACGACCCAAAATTGAGTCATATTTCAAAAGGTGAGCAAGGGTGTGATTATCCGTGAGGTCGTTGATTCCAATAATCTCGAAATCGGCTCCCGAGAGCAGAGCTGCCCGGAAGAAGTTACGTCCAATGCGACCAAAACCATTAATTCCAACACGAATCACTTTATTTCCCACCTTCTCAAATAATGAAATTTCCTAGAAGCGCTATCAATAATCACGACACTGTGATGCCAAAATCCTATCAGTGTGGCTATTCAGCCAATAATTCCGGGCTTAGCCCTGCCTCTGTATCTGGGATCCCTAAATCGTGGGCTCTCTTATCGGCCATAGCCAAAAGTCGTCGAATTCGTCCTGCGATCGCGTCTTTTGTCATAGGCGGTGATGCAAGAGATCCCAGCTCTTCCAGGCTGGCCTGACCGTAATTTATGCGTAATTCACCTGCTTCTTTGAGATGGCCGGGGATCTCCTCACCCAAAATTTCAAGTGCTCTCGCTACGCGGGCCGCTGCAGCAACGGCAGCTCGGGCAGAACGGCGTAGATTTGCATCATCAAAGTTCGCCAAACGATTAGCGGTAGCCCTCACCTCACGCCTCATACGGCGCTCCTCCCAAGCCAGGACGCTCTCATGTGCGCCGAGTCTGGTGAGTAAGGCCCCAATTGCATCGCCATCGCGAATCACGACACGATCTACATTTCTGACCTCGCGTGCCTTAGCCGTTATTCCCAATCTACGAGCGGCACCGACGAGAGCGAGAGCTGCTTCGGGCCCAGGGCAGGTAATTTCTAAAGCTGAAGATCGCCCTGGCTCGGTGAGCGATCCATGCGCGAGAAATGCTCCACGCCACGCCGCTTCGGCATCACATATTCCAGCTGAGACAACCTGTGGTGGAAGCCCGCGGATGGGACGCGCATTTGCATCAATCAAACCCGCCTGTCGAGCTAGCGCATCACCTTCCGCGACAACGCGAACAACGTATCGACTCCCCTTGCGCAATCCACTAGGAGATAGCACGGACAATTCACTTTCATGTCCATAAATTTCTGCGATATCTTTTCGAAGGCGCCTAGCTGTTTGTGCAGTATCTAGTTCAACTTCAATAACAATTTTGCCAGAGGCAATATGGAGCCCGCCCGCAAAACGTAGCAGCGCTGACACCTCGGCTTTGCGACAGCACGGCTTTGAAATATTGAGTCGGCTCAACTCGTCTTTCACCGATGCAGTCATTGCCATACGGCAATCTAAGCAGGGTTCACTCCATAATGTGGGCGAAAACTGCACGAAGTTTTTTTACATCGTGGTGGTAACTGCCAGGCGATTGCGATAGCGGAGCAACAATTAACTCGCCTCCTAAACCCTCAACCAATCCTTTAAGTTTGGAGTTCTTCTGAATCGCGGCGGGATCCACCACGGCATAATCGATTCGCAGATGTGGCACGTGCTGCAAGATAAATTCCAAGTGATCTTCCGCAGATGAGCCGGCGAACTCATCCACCGAGTTGGGCTCTGGGAGGTTAAGGACCATGATCCGCTTTGCAGGTGAGTTGACGACTGCACTCGCTAATTCGGGCAAGAGTAGATGCGGCATAACGCTTGAGAACCAAGAGCCTGGTCCTACGGTTATCCAATCTGCCACCTCAATGGCGGTTAAAACTTGTGGGGTAACGCGTGGATTCTCCGGAATAAGTCGCAGAGATTCAATGCGCCCCTTTGCGGTAGCTACCTGTACTTGGCCACGGACAATGGTGCGACCAGATGCGGTGTTAAAAGTCCCTTCAATATCAAGAGGATCAAGTGACATAGGAAGCACATCGCCAACGATCCTAAGCAGATTTCCAACCTGTCGGATTCCACGAACTGCATCGCCATCCATTTCCCACAGCGCCATCATTAATAAATTACCGAGAGCATGACCGCCGAGATCACCTTCACCTCGAAATCGGAACTGCATCACATCGGCCCAACCACGCCCCCACTCATCATCGCTACAGAGAGCGGCGAGTGCCATACGTAAATCACCTGGCGGTAAAGAACCAAATTGATCGCGCAGGCGACCACTGGAGCCTCCGTTGTCGGCAACAGTTACAACGGCCGTGATCTCAGATGTGACCCCACGCATCGCAGTTAAGGTCGCAGCTAATCCGTGACCTCCTCCGAGACTTACAACTCGCTGGTGGCTCATGAGTTAAATTTCGCGACCCAAATCTCGATGGATTGCAGTTGCCTCGATCCTTTGATCTCCAACGGTTCCACGCAGATTAAAACGTCGCGCCAACTCCTCTGCGACGGCAACGCTGCGATGTTTGCCGCCAGTGCAGCCGATCGCCAAGGTGAGATATTTGCGGCCCTCTTGGAAAAATCCTGAGGCCATGGTTTCAAAGAGTGATTGATACTTCTCCAGAAAATCTTGCACATTCTCAGTGTTCAAGACTCGCTCAGAGACTGCTTCATCCAAGCCTGTGAGTGGACGCAGTTGCGGGTCCCAGTGCGGGTTCGCAATAAATCTGCAATCCATGACTAGATCTGCATCCACGGGAATTCCATACTTGTAACCGAAGGAGAGCACATTTACTCGCAAATCTGCAGTGGTAGATGTGGCAAAGAGCTCGGCAATCTTCTGCTCCAGCTGATGGATGTTGAAAGAAGAGGAGTCGATCAGAACGTCGGAAACCGATCTCACTTCGCGCAGACGCTCGCGCTCCTTGGCAATCCCATCGAGGATTCGATCATTACCTTGCAGAGGGTGTGGTCGTCTGGTGGATTCAAATCTGCGAACCAGCACATCATCGTTGGCATCGACAAAGAGGACTTGTCGTTCAACGCCACGATCTGCGATCTCACTTAGAGCACTACTGAGCGTGCCAAAAAATTCGCGACCTCGAACATCAATAACTACTGCAATGCGGGAGGCGGTATTAGCAGCCATATCGCAGAGATTGGCAAGCAGGGCTGGTGGCAAGTTATCGACAACGTACCAACCAAGATCTTCCAGGGCATGTGCAACGGTGGACCTTCCCGCTCCACTCATCCCAGTTATAACGACGACTTTCCCATTCACAGCGAGGAGTCTATCCGCGTATCTCGCCCGTTCCCAGATCAACGGAGGATTGCGTACCTGGTTCAGAGCGCAGAGAATTTTCGATGATCAAGGCAATCTTCTCGCCGATGCCCGGGACAGCTGCGATCTCTTCGAGGGTTGCCTTTTTGATAGCACTGACCGATCCGAATCTATCCAGCAGCGCCTTTCGCCTCACCTCTCCCAAGAGAGGAATCTCATCAAGGAGAGATTCCAACATAACGGCCGATCGCTTTGAACGGTGGAAGTTGATGGCAAATCGGTGCGCCTCATCTCGAACACGCTGCAGTAGATAGAGGCCTTCGCTATGTCGAGCCAAAATGATGGGATCTGAATTGTTGGGAAGCCATACCTCCTCAAGTCGCTTAGCAAGGCCCACTAGCGGAATCTTCTCAAGACCAAGTGCAAGGAGCGCTTGATAGGCAGCGTTGACCTGAGGGGCACCACCATCGACGACAATCAGTGCAGGTGGGTAAGCAAATTTTGGCCGAGAACCACCTTGCATTTTGAGTTCTTGAACATCGATCTCCCGTTCCGCCAAATATCTTTTCAACCGCCGAGTGATTACATGGTTCATCGCACGCGTGTCATCAAATCCAGCTTCATCATCGATAGAGAATCTGCGGTAATCAGCCTTCTTAGGTTGGCCATCTTCAAATACCACCATCGAAGCAACCATATGTTTTCCTTGAATATTGGAGATATCGAAACACTCAATTCGAAGGGGAAGTTCGGGAAGCGCTAACGCCTCTTGGATCTCCTCTAGCGCTTTACCTACAACAGCTACATCGTTCGATCTCTTACTGAGATATTGAATGAGTGCGTGTTGGGCATTGCGGGCTACCGTGCGCATCATCTCGAATTTTTCACCACGTAATGGCATTGCAATATTCACCCTGTGTCCAGCAACCGTCGTTAACCAATCCTTCAGAGAGTCGACATCAGATGGCTCACGATCCACCAGAATTTCAGAAGGCGCTTTGGTCTCTAGGTAAATTTTTGCCAAGGCAGCAGAAATGACATCTTCACCCTCTAGAACATCGGAGAGATCGATGATCCAGGCGCGAGAGGCGATAATTCGTCCAGCGCGAATGGAGAAGAGGGATGCAGCTGCGTGCGTGACCTCTTCGTGAATCGCTACTAAATCTGCAGAAAAATTATTATTAAGAGAGGTCTCGGTGAATTCCGTTGTCTTTGTCAGAGCTTCCAGTTGATCTCGCAATTTTGCGGCAAGTTCAAACTCCTCATGTGCGGCTGCTCGCTCCATATCGAACTGAATCGACTCGGCTATATCGGTTGGATTTCGATCTAGATAAGTTACTAAGTTCTTAGCGAGAGCGGAGTGCTCCTCTTTTGAGATCCAGTCCACGCACGGGGCAGAGCATTTGCCGATATCTCCTAGAAGGCATTGACGTTTCGTAGCCACGGCGCGATTGAAGTTGGATTGGGTGCAGGCGCGAATCGGAAAGATGCGTTGAAGCACATCGACGGTTCCATGAAGCGCCCATGAATTTGTAAATGGCCCAAAATATCGATTGCCCTTTATATGTTTCTGACGCGAGACAAAGAGGCGCGGGAACTCCTCCGAGAGCGAGACCGCTAAATATGGATATGTCTTGTCATCTTTAAATTGCACATTGAACTGTGGGTTGAAGGATTTTATCCAGGTGAATTCCAGTGCCAGCGCCTCAATCTCAGTCCCCACAATGGTCCAATCGACGCGAACGGCGGTGTGAACCATGCGGTAAGTCTTGGCAGCCAGATTTGAGCCAAAGTAAGAGTTGAGTCGATTTTTGAGATTCTTAGCTTTGCCGACATAGATAACGCGGTCGTTCTTATCGTAGAAGCGATAGACCCCAGGTTCTGTGGGAATATTGCTGGGACGATAATCCGCAGGGTTGGACATGATCAGCCAAGTACTTCCGCCAAGAATTTACCGGTGTAGCTCACGCTCATCTTCGAGACCTGCTCCGGGGTTCCCTCGGCGATCACCGTTCCACCGCCCGCTCCACCTTCGGGGCCCAAGTCGATGACCCAGTCGGCGGATTTAATGACATCTAAGTTATGTTCAATAACAACGACGGTATTACCCGAATCAACTAGGCGGTTGAGAACGAGAAGCAACTTTCGAGTATCTTCAAAGTGCAGACCCGTTGTTGGCTCATCAAGTACATAAATGGTTCGACCGGTGGATCTGCGTTGCAACTCGGTAGCTAGCTTGACGCGCTGCGCCTCACCACCTGAAAGTGTCGGTGCTGATTGACCAAGGCGCACATATCCCAATCCAACGTCATTGAGAGTCTTGAGATAGCGAGCGATGGCGGGAACTGACTCGAAGAAATGTGAAGCCTCTTCGATGGGCATATCTAAAACTTGCGCAATGGTCTTGCCCTTGTAATGAACCTCAAGAGTTTCTCGGTTGTAACGGGCTCCATGACAGACTTCGCAGGGAACGTAAACATCGGGCAGGAAATTCATCTCGATTGTGATAGTTCCATCACCGGCGCAATTTTCGCAGCGCCCACCCTTAACGTTAAAGGAGAAGCGTCCTTGCTGGTATCCACGGATCTTCGCCTCAGTAGTCTCGGCAAAGAGCGCACGAATTTTGTCAAAGACTCCGGTATAGGTCGCGGGATTAGATCGTGGAGTTCGACCAATCGGTGATTGATCTACGTGAACGACTTTGTCGAGCAGATCCACTCCCGTGACTGTGCGGTGGCGCCCTGGAACTATCCGCGCTCCATTAAGTTTATTTGCGAGCACGGAATAGAGAACATCATTTACCAGCGTAGATTTTCCAGAGCCGCTAACTCCCGTGACAGCAACGAAGAGTCCTAGCGGGAAGGTCACGCTAATACTTTTAAGGTTGTTCTCTTTAGCCTCTTTAACTACTAAGACGCGCTTAGCATCGCTCTTACGGCGTTCTGCAGGAATCGGAATAGATCTTCTTCCAGCGAGATAATCGCCGGTAATTGACTCGGGAGCGCTTATGAGAGCTTGATAATCACCAGAAGATACGACTTTGCCACCGTGCTCCCCTGCCCCGGGTCCAATATCTACGATCCAATCGGCGATACGAATGGTGTCTTCATCATGCTCCACGACGATGAGGGTGTTACCCAGGTCGCGAAGTCGGGTGAGAGTCTCGATGAGACGGCGATTATCGCGCTGGTGTAGACCAATGCTCGGTTCATCGAGGACATACAAAACTCCGGTTAACCCCGAACCAATCTGCGTCGCCAAACGAATACGTTGCGCCTCGCCCCCGGAGAGAGTCGCCGCAGGACGCTCTAGAGAGAGATAGTCCAATCCAACATCGAGCAAGAAACCTAAACGGGCGTGAACCTCTTTGAGCACTCGATCGGCAATCTTCTTCTCGCGCGCGTTGAGCGAGATCTTTTTGAGGAAAACGGCGCAATCTGCAATCGAGAGTTCACAAATCTCCCAAATATTCTTACCACCTAAAGTGACGGCAAGTACCTCTGGCTTTAGGCGAGCTCCCTTGCAGACCGGGCAAGGAGTTTCACGCATATATGCCTCGTACTTTTCACGGCTAAAATCCGAATCAGTTTCAGAGTGCTTGCGTTCAATGAAACTTAATACACCTTCAAAGCCGGTGGAGTAATTACGAGTACGCCCATAACGATTCTTATATTTCACATGAACTTCGTAATCCGAGCCATAAAGAACCGCTTCTCTAGCCTTTGCAGTCAATTTGCTCCACGGTTTATCCATGGAAAAACCCAGCTCATCCGCCAGACCTTGCAGCAAGCGGTTGAAGTATTCGGAAGAGTGACCGCCCGCCCAAGGAGCGATGGCACCCTCGTTGAGTGAGAGTGAGTCGTCAGGTACCACCAGATCTTGATCTACTTCAAGGCGTGTGCCAATACCAGTACATTCTGGGCAGGCTCCAAATGGTGAGTTGAATGAGAAAGAGCGTGGCTCCATCTCCTCAAAGGAGAGGCCACAATCGTGGCAAGCCATATGCTCGCTGAAGGTTCGTTCCTTCTCTGGGTCGCTCGCTTTAGCATCCACAAAATCAAGGACTACTAAACCGCTCGCCAATTTCAGGGCGGTCTCGATTGAGTCAGTTATCCGAGACTTCGACTCTTTCTTTACCGCAAGGCGATCTACAACAACCTCGATGGTGTGTTTCTCTTGCTTCTTTAATTTAGGGACCTCGTTGAGCGAATAGACGGTGCCATCAACCCTGGCGCGCGAGAAGCCTTGAGTAGTGAAATCAGTGAAGAGGTCGACGAACTCACCCTTTCGCTCTCTGATTACTGGAGCGAGTACTTGAAAACGGACTCCTTCATCCAGCGCCAGGATCTGATCCACAATGTTTTGTGGGGTCTGGCGCGAAATTGGTTTACCGCAATTAGGGCAATGTGGGCGTCCAGCGCGTGCGAAGAGTAGCCGGAGATAGTCGTAGACCTCAGTAATCGTTCCAACGGTAGAACGGGGATTGCGGTTGGTGGATTTCTGATCGATAGAAACTGCCGGCGATAGACCTTCGATGAAATCAACATCGGGTTTATCCATCTGACCTAGGAATTGGCGGGCATAGGCCGAGAGTGATTCCACATATCGGCGCTGCCCTTCAGCGAAGATGGTGTCGAAGGCGAGCGAGGATTTTCCGGAGCCTGATAAGCCAGTGAAGACAATCAGTGAGTTTCGTGGCAGATCGAGCGATACATCTTTAAGGTTGTGCTCGCGGGCGCCGCGAATAATGAGGCGGTCGGTCGGCTCGGGAGTCATACGCCTGCCTCCTCCATGCCTCGTAATTCACGTTTTAG
>CAIMNT010000221.1 GCA_903842855.1 uncultured Actinomycetes bacterium | reverse complement strand
CGTTATAAGGATCTACAAGACATCATTGCTATCTTGGGTATCGATGAACTCTCTGAAGAGGATCGCATCTTGGTTGGACGTGCTCGTCGTATTCAGCGCTTCTTGTCACAGAACACCTTCGTAGCAAAGGTCTTCACCGGAATTGATGGTTCCTTTGTTCCACTTTCAGAGACCATTGAAGCCTTTGAAGCACTTGCCGATGGAAAGTATGACCACGTTCCAGAGCAGGCTTTCTTTATGTGCGGCGGACTCGAAGATGTCGAGCGTAAGGCTGCAGAGTTGGCAAAGGCATAAAAATGTCCGATACAAAACTCACCGTCGAAGTTGTCTCACCCGAAAAGCGTGTCTGGTCGGGTGAGGCCACTTCCGTGTCGGCGCGTACAGTCGATGGTGATATCGGAATCTTGGCAAACCACATTCCGCTATTGGGAGTTTTGGTGCCAGGAGTTGTAAGTATTAAAGGTGCAGATGGCTCCGAGACCGATTTCAATATGGCTGGTGGGTTTATCTCGGTAAATAAGAACCGAGTAGCGATACTCGGCGAAGAGAGTAACTAACTTATAGTTTCTACATCCGCTCCGAGTGAGCGTAAGTCTGCGGCAAAGTTCGGGTAGCCGCGTTCAATATGAAATGCATCTTCTACGGTCGTTACTCCATCGGCAACAAGGGCGGCTAAAACTAATCCAGCACCGGCGCGAATATCTGTGGCAGCAACTGGAGCGCCTGAGAGCAGTGGAATACCTGTTATCGCGGCGTGATGGCCATCTACGGTTATATTGGCACCAAGCCTGCGAAGTTCATTGACGAACATAAACCTTGCCTCAAATACATTCTCGGTGACTATCGCACTTCCGCTTGCTATTGAGTTAAGAGAGATAGCCATTGGCTGCAGATCAGTAGGAAATCCGGGGTAGGGAAGCGTCGCCACATCAATGGCAAGTGGTCTTTGATCCATTTTGACTCTAAAACCATCGGTAGTCGTTGTAACAACTGCTCCTGCAGCCACCAATTTATCGAGAGGAATCTCTAAGTGTTCAGCGCGTCCACCCTTAATGGTGATATCTCCTTGAGTCATCACGGCGGCAAATGCCCAGGTGCCAGTAACGATGCGATCGGGGAGAGTCGAATGCGAAGCGGCGTGCAATTGATCGACCCCCTCGATGGTGAGGGTCGATGTTCCGAGTCCTTCTATTTTTGCACCCATCGCTATGAGGAACTCACCCAAATCAATGATGTCGGGTTCGCGCGCGACATTGTGCAGCGTCGTAGTTCCCTGAGCCAACACCGCGGCTGTCATCAAATTCTCAGTGGAACCAACGCTAGGGAATTTCAGTTCGAAGGTTGCACCAACGAGGCCATCTGGAGCGGTGGCGATGATGTAGCCGTGTTCAAACTTAACCGAGGCACCAAGTGCTTCGAGTCCGGCAATATGAAAATCTAGTCCACGAGAACCTATTGCATCTCCTCCGGGCAAGGAGATTTCAGCGATCCCTACTCTGGTCAAGATCGGCCCTAAAACATTGATTGAGGCGCGCATCTTGCGAACGAGCTCGTACTCCGCCTTATGTCCAGGCTCCTGTGGGACCTCGATCTCCATGGTGTGTGATCCATGATCAAAGTGAACTGTGCATCCTAGACGCGTCAGAAGGTCGGACATGATCTCAACGTCTTTGATGTGCGGCACGTTATACAAGGTGTTTTTACCGGGGGCGAGCAGAGCAGCCGCCATCAGTTTGAGCGCAGAATTCTTGGCTCCTGTAACCGTAACCTCGCCAGCTAGTCGAGTCGGGCCGTTAATGCGAAGCGCAGATGAACTCTCCGCCACACATCACCTCCGAGCCCGTTGACGCTAAATTTAAGTGGTCTCATTCTAGTTGCTCTAATAGGCTCATCCCATGGTTAATTTGACTCGTATTTATACTAAAACTGGCGATGATGGAACAACATCCCTTGGGGATATGAGTCGAACCTCAAAAAATGATCCACGCCTTGAGGCCTATGCCGATGTAGATGAAGCCAACTCAGCCATAGGCGTTGTTCTCGCTCTAGGGCAACTCGATGAAGATGTCGTCAAGAGCTTACTGACTCGGATTCAAAATGATCTCTTTGATGTTGGTGCAGATCTATCTACTCCCGTGGTCGATAATCCGAAGGTAGAGCCGTTGCGTGTAACGGAAGAGCAGATTACTTATATTGAAAATCAGATCGACTTTTACAATCAAACTCTTTCTGAGTTGCGTTCATTTGTCTTGCCTTCTGGAAGCCCAGCGGCCTCACTTTTGCACGTTGCTCGCACTGTAACTCGCAGAGCTGAGCGCTCTACTTGGCATGCGATCCACTCATTCGGTGGTGGAGTAAATCCGCTCACCGCGAAATACCTCAATCGCTTATCTGATTTATTTTTCGTTCTTGCCCGCTATGAGAATCGCGAACTCGGCGATGTCCTATGGGTGCCAGGAGCTAATCGCTAATTAAGGGTTGGTCGCCGATGGTGAAGGAGATGCCGTCGGTGAAGCAGATGCCGTCGGCGAAGTGCTAGGCGCTGGTGTGTACGAAGGATCTGGTACGAATGTTGAACTAGGCACGGGGTCAGTTGCAGGACCTATTCCACAGAGCGCCTGAATAGCTCCGAACCGAACCCCGGTCTGTAATGGAACAGGGCTGATTAAAAATATAGTTTGAATTGTCTTGGCAGCGGCGCCTGCTTCTACATCGGTTATTTGCCCAATCGTGACCCGATTTGCTGAGTTGGCTGGGTCAATCCCAGTGATCGTTGAAGAAACTTTCCACCAAGTACAGCGCTCGGTAGAACCAACCAAAATTGCAGCGCAGGAGCGCGCTGGGACCGAAGGTTTGTTCGGATCAATTGAACACGAATTAACCGGGGAAGCAGAATTCTTCATAGCGGAAAGAATTCCGATCAGCTCGGTTCCTGTAGGTACGCGAGCATAAGCAGTTCCTACAGAAGTAAATCCTTTAGGTGGCCATTTAGCTGCCGGCGTAGGTGTAACTGCCTTGTGAATCGGTGCGTGATAGACATATTTGCGCACCGTCACTTTCTTCTTCGGAGTTGAAGTAGCCTTCTCTGTCTTCGTACTCTTTTTAGCGGTTGTGCTCTTCTTGGGAGTAACGAGTGGCTTTTTAGATGGAGTTCTCGATCTCGTGGAAGATGTTGTTTTAACGGTTGGCTTCTTAGTTGTTGAAACTTTTGGGGGAGTGAGAACTTTCTTAAGCGTCGTGGCCTTTGGTGTTGGTTTAGCGCTCGCGGCGAAGACCGCAGGTGCACCTAGAAACTGAAGTGCTATCAGGGCAATTGCAACCCTGCGTAATTTCACTGTCTAGACCACTTAAAGGAACGTATTGCAAGCAAGGTTCCAGCGACTAACCAAATGATAAGAACTAGAGCAATCTTGCCAATTTCCCATGAGTGAGCAGGCTCTTTCAAGGCGAAATTCGCAGGCAGGAAGACCGATCGCATTCCCTGGGTTAGCCATTTAAGGGGGAAGAGCGAGGCGAAATCCTGCATCCACTTAGGCAAACTGGAAAAAACAAAAAAGACTCCGCTAATAAATTGTAAGACGATTACAAAGGGGGAGACCACGGCAGGAGCTCCCCTACCGCTCTTAATAATTCCAGCCAGGGCAATACCAAGGACGGTGGAGCTGGCCGAACCGAGGATCACGAGCCAAGCAAAGCGGAGCCAAAGGTTCGGACTGTGCGGAAGGTGTAAATGGAAGAAGAGTGCTCCAAATGCGAGAAGCATGAGAACCTGAGCCAACATTGCAACAAAAACCAGGATCGCTTTTCCAAAGAAGAAAGAGATCGGTGACATCGGAGTTCCACGCAAGCGCTTGAGAGCGCCGTTATCCCGCTCCATAGGAATATTGATGGCGAGTTGTTGGAAGCCGGTGTTGATCAGCCCAGATGCAACCATTCCAGCGACAAAGTACTGACTGAAGGTAACCCCCGGCGCAATATTGTTTTTGAAGACGCTGCCAAAAATAAAGAGCAAGAGGACTGGGAAGAACAAGGTAAAGATTACAGACTCTCTTTGACGTAAGAATTGCTTGATTTCGATATTTCCACGAGAGAGACCAATTCGTAATGAACTCATTGCTGACCTTCAATCATGGTTATATAAATATCTTCTAAAGAAGGTCTAGTTACAGTTAAATCAGGAACGTGACCGTTGAATCTCTTTGCTAACTCGAGAACAACTTCAGTTGGGTTGTCGGATAGTGCTTGGTGCGAAGCACCATTTTCGCTCCAACTAATTGTTGCCTTCGCAAGGTGACGACCACCTAGTGTTGCTGGCGTAGCTATCTCAATAATTTTGCCGGCATTGATAACGGCAACCCGATCGGCAAGTGCTTCTGCCTCGTCCAAGTAGTGCGTGGTTAAGAGGATTGTGGTTCCTTCTGCCTTGAGGGCCAAAATTAACTCCCAAAATGCGCGTCTAGCTTCTGGATCGAATCCCGTTGTTGGCTCATCCAGGAAGAGGATTTCTGGTGAGCCGATAATTCCCAGAGCTACATCCAGGCGACGACGTTGGCCTCCGGAAAGGGTTCGAATCCTGTCATCTCGTTTTTCGGTGAGTCCGACTAGTTCAATGACGGAATCTGGATCCTTGGGGTTGGTGTAGTAGCGAGCGAAATGATGAACTGTCTCGGCAACCGTAAGTTCAGCGGCGTCACTCGTGGACTGTAGAACAATGCCGATTCGATTGCGCCAGGCAGATCCATGGACGCCAAGTGAGCCTGGATCAGAGTCGAGGACTTTAACGGTTCCGCTATCGCGATCACGGAAACCTTCGAGGATTTCCACGGTTGTGGTCTTGCCAGCGCCATTTGGCCCCAAGATGGCGTAAATCTCGCCGCGCTCGATCGTGAGAGAGATTCCGGCTACCGCCTCATGCTCCCCATATTTCTTGCGCAGATCGAGTACTTCAATAGCGGCGCTCATGGAATTATCTTGCCTTATTTGCTTATGTAGAAGCCAATTTATGAGGCGAAGATTTGCTGGGAATACGAAAGAATAGAGCCATGAGCCCACGTCGCAATCACCCGAAGGGGAAGCGTCCATCTGGCCAAAATCCAGAGGATCGGGATGTGAGCACCTCGTTTCAGACCGTTGAGGAGCATCACGAGGGTATCTACACAGTTCGCAAGATCACCGGCTCTAGCTCATCCAAGCCCTATCGCTGTCCTGGATGTGATCAATTGATCCCCACCGCAACCCCGCATATCGTGGCTTGGATCGATGATGACCTAGATAGTAGGCGTCATTGGCATACCGCTTGTTGGAACAAGAAAGATCAGCGCAAGCCACGTATTGAACGTACTCGCAACGCTCCTCGATATTAACGATTGAGAAGTTGAATAAGGCGCTTAATAAAAGAGTCGGTCTTTGCAGTTCTTTTAAAAGTTGTAAAGATCAATGGAATCTTAAAGCGAAGTGCAACAACCGCCCGCGTATAAGTAAATTCACGTAAACCTTCTGGACCGTGAATTCGCCCATAGCCACTCTGCTTTACTCCACCAAATGGCATGGTGGGAGTCGCAGTAAATGCCAAGACCGAATTTACTGAGACCATGCCGCATTGCAATTGTCGAGCGATGGTTTTGCCTTGACGCTTTGACCATACCGACGCAGCTAAACCGTATTTGGAGGCATTTGCGAGAGCGATCGCTTCTCCCATCGTGGCCACACTTCGAATTGTTAGCGTTGGTCCAAATGTCTCCTCCGAATTTGCCAAGCTCTCCTCTGGTACGTCGGTCATAATTGTAGGAAGTACATAAGGCGGCTGAACTGAATCGGCCGAACCGACAATAAATTCTGCTCCTAAACGTGCGGCATCTTTGATATGAGAATCAATCACCGCCAATTGTTTAGGCATGGTAGCGGCCCCGTAATCGCGACCAACTACGAGTTCCGAGGCTAGTTGTGAAATCTTCTCGGTAAATTGCGCTGCAACATCTTGGTGTACATAGACTCTTTCGATTCCAACACAGGTCTGACCTGCATTAGCCATAGCAGCCCAGAGCACTGCATCGGCTGCCTTATCGATATCGCAATCCCGATCGATAATTGCAGGATCTGTTCCACCGCACTCCATTAAGACTGGAGTCAAATTCTCTGCGCAGCTCGCTGCGATTTTCTTGCCGGTCGCGCTTGAGCCAGTAAATGCGATCTTATTAACTGCACTCTTGGTCAATGCTGCACCAGTCTCAGGTCCACCCGTTGCCACAAAAAATACATTCGCTTCAGGTGCAATCTTGTTAAACGATTCACCTAGCCAATACCCGACGCCAGGCGTGTATTCACTTGGTTTAAATACGACGGCATTTCCTGCGGCCAAGGCATAAGCGATCGATCCCATGGGGGTGAAAACTGGATAGTTCCAAGGTCCGATAACCCCAACAACACCGAGCGGTTGATATTCAACATGCGTTGACATGTTTGCCATAAGCATCCCTGGAGCGCGATGCGAGTTACGCAAATATCTACCGGCATTGCGCGCCGCCCACGAAAGGTGGTCAACTGCAATCACAGCTTCAAGGGTGGCGTCACTCAGAGGCTTACCTGTCTCCTGAGCGACGATCGCGGCGAGTTCATCGATATGTTCTGAGATGTAGTGTGCCCAAGCTCGCAAGATTTTCTTTCGACCCCTAAAACCCAGTGCACGCCATTGAATCGATGCAGCACTTGCCCTTGCAACTAATTCATTGATTGTTTCGGGAGTCGTATTTGGGTAACGCCCGACTTCATGTCCGGTGGCGGGGGAGTAGCTCACGATTTCGGTTAGTTGACTCATAGGCTAAGAGTAAACTTCTTTCGTGACCGAGTTAATAAGGCCAAGCACCGTCCTTCCCGCCGATCGGCAACCAATTTCGATAACTACCTCGGATCACCTCAGACTCATCGGCGAGGTGGCAACCCCGTTGGATGGCACCGAGATCTCTCTACTTTGTTTACACCCCAATCCTGCGGGCGGCGGGATGATGGATAGCCACATTTATAAGAAGGCTGCCAATCGCCTACCCGCGATGGCTGGGATTCAGATCATCCGGTTTAACACCCGTGGAACGACGAGTGAGGCTGGAACATCAGGAGGTGTTTTTGATAATGGAGAATCTGAGCGCCTTGATGTCCACGCAGCTATCGATTTCTGCTTCGATGAACTCAAGGTAAAGGCGCTGTGGGTGGTCGGTTGGTCATTTGGAACCGATCTAGCTCTCAGGTATGCCAAGGATCCTCGCATAGCCGGCTTAATTTTGCTGAGCCCACCCATGCAACGCACAACTGATAGCGATCTAGCCTTCTGGCAGAACGATTCCCGGCCCGTGATCGCTTATGTGCCAGAGCATGACGAATATTTGAATCCCGAGCAGGCAGTTGAAAGATTTAAAGATTTCCCACGGCTAACTTTAATTCCAGTGGATGGCGCTAAACATCTCTGGGTTGGCGAACCTTTTGTGCACTTGATTTTGAGTGAGATAACGAAGAACTTAACGCCACATCGCTTACCACTGCCAACGGAGATCTAAGAGATATCCGCTTTCGGAAAGACCACTTCGTCAATAATTAGGAGAACCGCTGCCGCAATCGGCACTGCCAATATTCCACCGACAATTCCCAGCAAGCTAACTCCAATGAGGGCGGCGATAATTGTTACGACTCCGGGGATTGAAAGTGATCGACGCATGATGCGAGGCATTATCAGGTAATTTTCAATCTGAATGTAGGCGAGGTAAACGAGAAGCGTGATGATGGCATCTGTTGGACTCTTGCTGAGCGCAATCAATGTCACTGCGGTGATT
>CAIMNT010000220.1 GCA_903842855.1 uncultured Actinomycetes bacterium | reverse complement strand
GGTCGAATCAACGAGTGTGACGCGAGCCGATGACTCCCATTTTTCAAGCGTGTCGTTGATGATTGTTAACTGAGCCCCTTGATCTACTCGCCCAATAGTGATCGTGCGTGGCTGATAAGCGGACTTCATCGCATGCCATGCGAGTTTGCGATATCCGGTGTAGTCAAGAACTGCCCAACTTATGGCTGGCCACATATCGTTGAACTGCCACAAGATGGCTCCTGAGCAAACTTCATAGAGGCTACGGAAATGTTTTAGTCCAATTTCAACGGCGCGCGCCTGATCAAGTGCCGCTGCAAAGTACCAAGCCACACCTTCCGTTGGCGGAGTTGCGAACTCTCTCGCTAGTCCCGCAGCAATCTTTGACATTCCATCGAAGGCCTTTTGATGGATCGCAACATCAACATCATTTGAGTCGAGGTTTTCTTTGCCAATGGCTCGGGTCAGCATCGACCACGACCCTGGGCCGTTGAAACCAAATTCTGCCGCGAAGGATGGGGTGTATTGCTCATATCGCTCATACCCCAACTCATTCCAGACATCCCAAATGTGATTTGTTCCAGAGTTAAATGACTTCACATCATCGCTATGACTGGAGAAGGGAGAGCCTGGAATATATGGCCGAGAACCATCCACTCTGGAAACTATCGTTGGAATTGTTTGGCGATAAAAGGTCTCTCCCCATGGACGACCAGCCAGATCATCCTTCCAACCCCAATATTGGAAACCTTCGAGGCACTCATTACCGCCGCACCAAATAACTAGCGAAGGATGGCTCTCGAGTCGGCTGACCGCCTCTTCTACCTCTAGTGCGACTTCCTCAAACATCTCGGGTGTCTCTGGGTATGCGGCACAGGCGAATAAAAAGTCCTGCCACACCACTATTCCCTGTTGATCGCAGAAGTTGTAGAACTCTTCTGACTCGTAGATCCCGCCACCCCATACACGAATACCGTTGATGTTAACTTCCAACATATCTTTTATTCGCTGCTCATATCTCTCGCGAGTTACGCGCATTGGGAAGGGATCATCTGGAATCCAGTTTGCTCCCCGAATCCAAAGACGCTTTCCATTTACTTTGATGGCAAAGAGATGCTTATCTGGAAAATCAGGTGAGTCGATCGCAGAGGTATCGAGCTCAACAGTTCTAAATCCGATCTGCTTGCTCTCACTTTGGAGAACCTCATCGCCATGAACCAAGGCCGTCTCAACTCTGTAAAGCTGCTGAACTCCTCGCCCGCGTGGCTGCCAGAGTTGGGCGGTCGGTAGATCAAATTCAAATGAACTCAAAGCCGCGTCGAAAACCTTTGATGCGATCTCGTTTTCGCCATCAAGGACGCGGATGCGAACGTGATGGTTCTCTGGCTCACCCTTAACAACTGGCTTGATTAATAGATGCGGAACCTCATCAACTACGGTTGGCAATATAGCGACGCTAGAGAGATATGCAGATTCCCATTGCACCAGCTCAACTTTCTTCCAAATACCCGAGGAGATTGTGATTGGACCCCAATCCCAACCGTAGCTGCATGCCATCTTTCTTTGGTAGTTATACGGCATGTCATAGGGGCGTGGATAAAGACCTAGGGCTTCTACCTGCTCCTCGGCATCTGTGAGCGGAGCCTTGAAATGAATTTCTAACCGAACATCACCCGCTGCAAGTTCCGTGCTGATATCGAGTTCATATGAGCGATGCATGTTCTTCGTGCTTAGCCGCGCCACATCATTTATAGCGACGGTTGCCAGAGTATCGAGGCCATAAAATTTTAAGAGCGCGTGCTTGCCAAGAGAAGTGCTTGTGATGGTGGTTCGATAAATGGAGTCGGTACGCCAGATCCACATCTGATCATCTTCGCGACCGTCTACAGAGATATCGGCAATCAATCCCGCAGAGATTAAATCTGTATGGATACAACCAGGAACGGTCGCAGGTATAAAAGCGGGTAAATCGAGCGGACTTAGGACGGTCTGTTGATTGCGCCAGACATTATGGCCATCAACTGCGGCGGAGGCGGCAAAGGCGTCTG
>CAIMNT010000219.1 GCA_903842855.1 uncultured Actinomycetes bacterium | reverse complement strand
GGTGTAAATGGGTATCAAGTGCACGAAATGTGCACGGACCACTGAACGAGTGAGGCGGGTCGGGCTCGAACCGACGACGACCAAATTATGAGTTTGGGGCTCTAACCAACTGAGCTACCGCCTCGACCTGCCTAGCCTAACGCCCGAAACTAGACTTTCAAGAACTTTAAGTCCGAATTAGTGATTTTAGTTGCAATAGCACCAAAAATTAGGAGACGCTTAGGTATGCACTCTATCCAGAAGGGTTTCGAATCAAGTGGCTGGTGAACACAGGAATCCATTTGACTTTCAAAATCCAATATTTGAACCCTGGGAAATTTTCTATAGAGAAAATGAATATGAAATATTAAAGGAAAACATTAGCTCAGCAAGTTTTGATTCTCGTAGCAATATTCTGGTCGTCGGGCGACCTAAAATAGGAAAAACAAGTTTTGTAAACGGGGCAAAGACAATTTGGTTGGAAAGAAATCTAATTCCTATATTTTTAACTATTGAATCACTTGGGGAAAAACCCTCTGCAGGGATAGTAACTCAAATATTTGATTCCGTAATTGAAACACTCGTAGACTATGAATATCTTGATAAGAGTAGTGCTCAGTACGAAAGTTGGAAATCTCAAACTGTATTCGGAAACGTAAATCCCACACACTCCGAAATATTTCTTGAGTGTGGTTTGAAAATTTCTGCACAAAAAATAAATTCAGAAATTTCGCAGGAATTTGATTCAAACTCACTTAAGCGCGATTGGAAAATACTGGAGGATTTTGCAAAAAAAGGTGATTCGAAGTTCTCGGGATTTGCAATTGTTATTGACGAAATAACAAATCTTGCAAATGTTGACTTAAAAACACAAAACTTAGTTGCCAGAATATTGAACTCAAGGTCTGGCGGAGTAGTAGTCACAATAATAGAGGAATCAACTGTTGAATCACTGTCGCCACTTCTTAGGTCACTTAGTCCAACCCCAGTCAATATCCAACTTGGTCCTTTTTCGAATGTGACTAATGAGTTCATGTATTACGGTGAATTACTCAGTTGGTACCGAGATGAATTCTTTCCAAACTTAGATTCGGATGTACTTGGAAGCAGTTTAGGAACCTTTTATGCACCATTTGTATTCGGTCAACCTTGGAGATTCAAGCTCATTTCACACTTCCTCTTTGAAGATTTTAGAAAAAGTGGTCAATTTATTCTCAATCCCAGTTCTGTTGCAAAATTAATTGAATTGATTGGTAAGACGAATGAGGGAATCGAAAGAAGTATTAGCCACAAAGAAAAAACTCTTAGTATGTATAAAGGAAAAATTGAAGAATGGTTGAATCAAAATCCAGACGAAATTGCAACGTTAGACGAATTGATTACTTCTGCTCGCTGGAATTATTTGCCAGCCCTTGAAAATACAGCAGAAATTTCGGTTGGAAACCGAAATTACGGAAAGAGTCTTAAAGAAATGGAGGTCTTACTGACCTTTCCACTGGGGATAGATACTGAAGCATTTAAAGAGAAACTTAGTAATCGAATTGAAATTGCTAGGGAGTTATGGGATTTAGGCATCATTGACTTGGCTGACTCTGAAATGAAGGTGATAGACCGAGAATCAAAAGAGACTACGTTGCACATTGATATGAATTCGAGACCTGTTGTGGATTTTGACCCGGTGCTTTGGCTATTGGTTAGAATGCGTTATTTAGAGAAAATAAACGGTCCAGTGGAAAAGTCATTAATGTCGAAGGGAATTTTGAAGCTTCCAGAATCTGCGTTCCAGGAGCGGAGCACTTATCTAAGTTCAATAGTTCGAACGACCGCACGCAAGATTATTTTCGATATTGCGAACAAATTTGGAAATTCCAAAAACCCAAAAATTTGGAGAACTACGCACTCAGATATTTTGCCTAAAAATATATTTGAAGTGGCAACTTCTGACGGAAAATCATTAATGCAATCCTTGAGTGACAATGATTTAGAGGAATTTTTAAAAGTTTGGTCTCTTCAAGATTTATCAGTGAAAAACGGATTCTTTTTTTACGAGTACACAAGAGAGACTCATTCCCTTTGGCTGTGGACTATCTCATTGCGAATTTGGCCTGAGGAAATCAACTACAGTTTTATGCTAAAGCATGGTCCTGATATCAACCCTGAGTCAGTTAGAGAATTCTATGAGACTAAACTCAAGCCTGCTTATGTGGGCGCATTTTCTAAATTGGGGATTGAAGCTGCGGATTTTGACTTCGAGCTCGTTCCAGAACCATTTGCAAAGGACTTGGCATTTGTAGCAAGTCGAGATGTGAATATAACGAGACTTGAAGATTTGTTAGATGACACCTCAAATTATGAGGAGATTCTTACAAAAGTCATCTCCACAGCAGATTTGGAGTTAGAGTTTCATAAGAGCTTGAAAGGTAATGAAACATACGACAATCAGATGCGAGAGAGATTTGTCGGTTATGGCATGTGGAGTACGGGACTTAAGGAATTAACGAAGGCACAGGAATATCTTAAAATCGCATCAACTACTTCTTGGCCTTCAGTTTATTATTTGCAACATTCGCGTGCTATAAATTATGCATCATCTGAAAAATGGGATGACGCTGTTAGATATTTGGATGGCGCAATGGAGTACGCAAGTAGAAATCGTGAGCATCGTGATTGGTCAATGCCCACCTTCTCAATCTTTCAAAAATCATGGTCGCTTCAAACTCCAAGACTTTCGTTCGATTTGAACACCGATATTCTGATGAAATTGGAATGGATTTGTATAGTTCTTTGTAGAGAGTTGAGTTTAACGTCGAAGAGCACTTTTTATGGGGAAGTCATTTCTGAGACTTTAAGGTCTCAATTGGAAAGAGGCCTCGATACAGATTTCGAGACTTTCCTAAAGATTGCACGGAAAGAGTTTGAAATATGGGGCCAAGAAACTCTCGCAAGTTGCTACTATCTCCTTGGTGACTTTGCCGAAGCTAGCGAAATCCTCAAGGAGATGGTCAGCGCTACTGAGCATTTAGGAAAACTTGGAATTGAAATGGCTCGCATAGATTTTGAGGAATTGAAATCTAGAGCCCTAGAAGAAGGGGTGATTCTTGAGTAATCTTTTTTTGCTTAATGGCAACTCTTATTCTTCTCTTGAATTATCCGAAGGACTTCAAGTAAGCAATTCTCATGTTGCAAATGATTTGATTGCGACAATAATTGCTGAAAAGACTACTGGTGCTACTGACTCCGAGGGATTACGTGCTATCGACTCGATATTCTCAAGTCCTGCCAGGGAATGGTTGAGGAAGAAACCTTGGAAGATTACTGTAGATTTACTTGAACATAGTAAACCGCAAGCGCTTATGTATTGCTTTCAGAGAATTGAAAAGTATGATGCAAATATCCTTCCCTTGTCGAGTTGGATTTTTCAACAATACTACTATGCACTACTAGTCGACATTCGTTTACGAGCAAACCAGCGCGAAGGCGAATTGTTGGGTCTAGATGATTTGTTGCAGGAAATTCGCGAAGAGGAGTCGAAAGCGAACTCTGTGAATTTGAATGCTGCCGACCAAAGAAAATTTGAAGAGCATTTCAATTCAAAAGCGGAATTCGACATTGTTGATAAGGATGTCGTAGACCGGCTGACCGCCAGAAAAGCCTATGAGAGGCTGACCGAAGCCGAGCGTACAGTTCTGTTTTATCGCCATGTATGGGGTTTGAAACCACAAGAAATGATTGATAAAGGTTTAATTGAAGGTCAATCCGTGGGAGCGCTGAAGGTTTACTTAACGCGTGCGATGAAGAAACTTCACGACCATCTTGAAAAAGAGGGTTTTAGTCTGGAATGAAAAAAGACGGGGAGGTCCGAAGACCTCCCCGCGTAATTAATCTGTTATGAGAACAGAATTGAACGAATCTCAGTTAACGCCATGACAGCATCAGACTTCAGATTCTTGTAACCAATTTCCACTTGGTCCAATCCTTTCCTTGCGGCCGAAGTTCCCTTTTCAATGCACTTTGCATCCTCAAGGATTCGACCTAGCTTTTCAAGTGGCTCCTCAATCTGAGTGATATCGACTGAGTCACTACTCTTCTTACCCGCGTGGAGTGCAAGACTCCTTGCGAGCTGGCATGCAACCTCAAATGAGATGCGCTCACCTCCTTCTTGTAAACAAACAAGAATTCGATTACCTGAGTAGAGCCGAAATGGCAGACCATTTGTTGGCATTTGGTCTTGGTTTGCGAATACAAGGACACCTGCTTGTGTACCTCGATTCTTCATTCCTAAATCCAACTCCTTTAAGGCTGCATTTAGTGAGAGTTTCTGGTCCTTCGCCTCAATGAGATATGAAATCTGTAATCCTTCAGTTTCTTCCTCATTGATTTTAACTACACAGTCACCTTTCTTAGTGCCTTGTAGTCCGAGTTCCTTTCCGACATCACTGACTTGGTCGCGTAAGTACTGGCTAAATACTTCCAGTGCTTCCAAAATTCGACTTTCGTGGTCGAATCCCTTGGATGTTCCGCGTCCGTACGAATCCAGAAGCTCTTCGTTGCCTCTAAGTCGTTCTGTCAAAGTGGCGACATCCTTGAGTAATTCGGCTTGCTTGTTGTCCAGTGTGGTGAGCTTGGTATCTAAATGCTTCTTTAAGTTACCTAACACTCCATTTTCATCACCCAGCAACTTTGAGATTGCTTCATGATGGGACATTCCTTGAGACTTCATGAGTTCTTGAACCTGAAATTGCACACTTGATTGGCGATTTGGGTCCATGAATTCAGCCAAGAGATTTGCAAGTTGTTCCTTATGTTGAGTAAGGATTTGACCATAGTCATTCTTAGCTAGCAGTTTCATGCGCTCGGTGAATTTCTCCATTTCTCCAGTGATTGTTTCCACTTGGGTCTTTAGAGATGCAACGGCCTGTTGCTGTGAGATACCTTGATTCTTCATAAGTTCTTGTATTTGGAACTGAACGCTTGTTTGGCGATTTGGGTCCATGAACTCACTAAGAAGTTGTGACATTGAGTCTTTATGCTTGGAAAGTACCTGACCATATTCATTATCAGCCATGCCTTTTAAGCGCTCCAGCAAATGTTCAATTTGGTTAGAAACTGTATCAACGGTGGCTCTGGATGAGCCATGCTGTAGTACTGAACCTCCGATTTCAAGCATTTGACGGATTGTCGTTGGCACTTCGGCGCCGTGTTTTGCTGCTTCGACTGCTGCAGCGTGTGCCGCACCAGTGATTTTTAGATTGTGAATAACCATGAGGTTATCTTGCATCTCGACCAAATCAATAGTTGATAGGTCTACAGATGTTGCTGATGTTTTGTTCTTGTTTAGTGATTGATTGTCTTTTGCTTTATTACCTCCTTGGTAATTGTTTGGTTGATTGCTGTTTATTGTTATTTTGTTCTCCTTGCTGTTGTAGGGATAGAAAAAAAGCCCTGGCTACAATATTTCGAATCGACTATAGAAGGGGTTGATGATTCGGGTTTTTGTTAGCCAGGGCCATTTTGTTTAACCTCACCATTTGTCTCTTGTGGCGAGAAAGGGGCTGAAAGAGCCACTTGAGACTAAAACCTTGATTTAGATAGGTTTAATCAAGGTTGATTGGTGAGGATTCTTTTTATTTCATCACGACTTACATATGGAAGAAAGTCGTATAGTTCATCTTCAGACATCCCTAACTCGATAAGATTTCTCAAGTTAGCACCGAGTTTAAGTCTTTGCTGGGACCTAATGCGGTGGACTTCAACAATGCGCTTTGCTATATCTGCATACCGAGCTATGTAAGCTTGTATGTGATAGTGCTCATGAATTGAAACTTCTATGTCATGTAGTTCATGGGATAAGTCCCAAGACTCTTTTTTAATGGCTTCTTGGTCAAGATTTTCTGGTGGTTTTCTAGAATCTTCGACCAATTTTTGGAATTCTAAATCTAGAGCGTCAGGAATACTTGGCTTATCTTTTTCACTTGGCTTTGCTTTTTTGTTCTGTGGCTTTTTCTTTGGTTTATTTTCTTTTTCTATTTTTTCTCCTTTGTTAGTTGTTAGAGAAGGCTGTCTTTCAACAGCCTTCTCTCTGACATCATGCGGGCTAGGGGCTAACCTGCATTAACTCAGAGAGAAGTCTTATTCCTTCACTCTGAAAACTGCTTCCTCCTTTTGATTCGATGTTGATAAACTGGAAATATTAATTTTGCTTTCGTTTATTGCTGTCTCAAGATATTGCTCTAGGAGACTCTTTACCTCCTCCTTGCTGACTTCCGTCGCTAAGTTGATGATGGATTGAGTTTGTGAATCTTCAAAGTCTGCTTTTTCGAGCAGTGCTTCATATTCACCCGTTGTGCGTAACAAGTCAGCAGTTAAGCGGACTTCTTCGCCGAGCTTTGATGGGTCCATCAATCTCGGCATTTCGTTGTTATTCATTTATTGCTCCTTGCGTTCAGTGGCCACTGACTTGGAGGCGCTTTGCCTTCATTTACTACTCTGCTGGTGGAGGCTCAATCGTTACATCCGATTTTTGCTTCCTACCCATCTATCT
>CAIMNT010000218.1 GCA_903842855.1 uncultured Actinomycetes bacterium | reverse complement strand
CTGGCCTTTGATCGACCTCACCTTTATTGGGCCACATAGAAATGGTTCCTGGTTCAGCAGTTGTTGGATCGGTAGCGCCTGCGAGTTTGCGAAATCCCTCGATCACTCGATTTCCTTCTGCAACTTCGTGACGTGCAAAATAACTGCCACAATTCCCTTTAACTGTAGCTCAAAGTAATGTGGATCTGACTCACTTGCCAGCCAAGGATCCTCACGGCGAGATTCATGCAATGAAGTGAGGTCGGTAACAATTTGGCGCAGTAGCTCTACATCTTCGCTGACTTCGACCGTTCCACTTAAGTGAACTGACTGATAATTCCAGGTCGGTACAACTTTGTGGTCGGTCTGCTTGTTGGAGTAATTAGATGGCGAGATATAGGCCTGTGCACCATGCAAAATGGCTAGGCCTTGAGTTCCTGGTTGGATCGATCGCCACTGCTCATTTCCGCGAGCCATATGCATAATGACTTTTCCGTAGTTATCTTGCGAGGGATCTGCATCTATCCAGACCATCGGCATCAAAGTTGCGATTGGTAGCCCATCTGGATTAACCGTAACAAGATCGGCTGCACGCACTGACTTAACGAAGCGTTCAATCTCTTCCCAGTCATCGACTTGATTGATCTTCGGGATGTACATGAGAGCAGTCTAAATCAGGCGGTCTCTTCCACAAACTGCCAATCCGTCACATAGTGGTTTAGTGGTGCCCATCGCAGGGTTCCAGTCCCAACAGCCATGAAACTCGTAATTTTGACGGTCCGCTTCTGCCCAGCGTTGAGATAGAAGGACTTACTTCCATCGTCAAATTTCAGGGGGCGAATCAGAGAATCCGCGCCATCTAGTATTCCAAAATCTCGGATATCGATCAGAGTCTTTCCGCTCTTCTGAGTGAAGGAGAAGGTGAAAGTTCCAGGCAAAGCATCTGCCGAAATCTGTGGAATCGTCGGACCGATGAGCAACACCTCGGTCATCCCACTTCGAAGCGTCACATCCACGATATCCCCTGGAATCGCCAACTGCGGGTGGGCTTGCGATGCTTTTAGAACTTGGTGAATATGAGAGGGAGATGAAGTTGAAGATACGGCGAAAGCGCCAACCGGAGTAATAACTCCGGCCAGCGCAATCGCTGCTAGCGCCGTTAAAAGGTAACGGAACTTATTTGTTATTGAAGACATCGCTTCCAAATGCCTTAAGACCAGGTTGAGCAGCAAAGCCGAGGTGGCCCTTGCCATCCAAACCAGGAGCTGCCTTTGCTACCGCGAAGAGATCTTCTAGGGAGCGCAAGAAGCTGTAGTGATTGTAGAAAGTGGCATCGGTAGTTCCTGGCTTATTGAACTTTGAGATCAAGACCATTCCTACATCTCCCCCACCCAACGTTGCATGAGTTGCATCAAACATTGGATCGGTTGCCGCAGTGCGAGCACCGAGAGTGATTCCACTTACTGGACCTGTAGGTGCAGTCGGCTTTCCATTTACAAGTAACTGAAATGAGCCTGTAACCACACATGAGTTTGGACAGGTAGAAGTACCTGACTTTGGAAGGGATGCCCAACTTGGAAGATCGTAAACAGTTCCAACTGTTGCTCCATCTGGGATGTTATTTCCGGAGACTGTTCGACCTTCATCGTATGCTTGAATCGAGTTGTCGGAGATGTACGACGAACTTCCATCTGCGGTTGCCGCAGCATCAGTACGTGCTGCAGGAATTGGAGAAGCGCCACCCATGACGATTCCTGGAATTGATGAGTCGCGGTCCACGAAGGCATTGTCGCCAGGTCCTGGGTATAACTGGTTTCCTGATGCATCGGTCTTAACGATGGCATTTGGGCCCGTTGGCTCAGTATTTACATTGACTCCATTGATGTTCTCACCAGCTGAATCGGCGGCAAGTGAAGCTGCAACCGATACATGTGTGGGTGCATTCTGGAAGCTATTACCTGTAAAGGTGTAGGCGGGGAAACCTTCATCGAATGAGACGATGATTAAGCCATTGTCCTTGTAAGCAGGGGATGCCTGGATTTCAGGGATGATGTGCTCGAGGAAGAGATCTCCGGCATACAGACCACCAGTGTAGTTAAGTGGTGAGGCTGGAGTGTTTGGATCGATCCATCCACCAGAGAGGTTGTTTCCGTAGCAGACCGCATCGTGCGCATCTGAACAGTTGTTTGGTGAGATCCACGAGAAGGCAGGTGTTGTGCTCTCACTCTTCAAATCTTGATATAGACCATTGGTGGCATCGAAGAGGCTTGCCGAGTGAGTGGAATCGCACATGGTTGCCGCGTTATCAATAATCGAATGGAACCAAGGAAGTGGGAAGTGCTTAGCAACATACTGATCGGTGGCATTTGCCCCGCCAGGATTAGCAACTGGTGTGGTAGTTGGGTCTGTTCCAGGTGCTCCGCAAGCTGTTACAGAGTGCGGTGCTCCACTTGAGTCTGCGTTGCCTAAATCTTGGGCATAGGCCTTCCAACTTACATTTGCAACGGTGAACTGATTGAAGATTGTCTGTACGGAGGAGGGATAGACCGAACCTTGAAGTGTGTAAGGGTCGCCT
>CAIMNT010000217.1 GCA_903842855.1 uncultured Actinomycetes bacterium | reverse complement strand
TGTAACGACACCTAGTGGCTCATAGGTGGCGTTCAGAACCAAAGTTTGTGGCACTGAACTTGCTCCCTAGAAAGCAGCGCGTGGCTCGCGCCGTTAGGCGAAATCTTGCCCTACATCCCCGCGAAATGCAGGATATTCGCCATCTATTTTCACAAGTCGGGGTCAACTTTAAGTAACGGGGTCAGAAGAGCCGGGCTATTCGGGCTGATTGACCAACGAGGCTGCTGCGAACTCCATATAACTCCAGAGCTTCTCTTTGAGTTCGGGAGCCACTTCAATCTCATCGACTGCAGATCGCATGCAGCGCAACCAAGCATCGTGCTCCGCCTGGCCGATGTGAAAACCGGCATGACGCATCCGAAGCCGTGGGTGGCCCCTCGTCTCCTGGTAAGTCGTAGGTCCGCCCCAGTACTGCTCTAAGAAGAGCATCAATCGCTCCGCCGCTTCGCCAAGGCCAGTATCTGGATACATAGGACGCAAAATCGGATCCACGGTCACCAGTGCATAGAAGTGCGAAACAAGGTTCTCGAAAGTCTGATGCCCACCTAGGGCCTCATATAGATCGTTCTCGCTCATCGTTACTTAGTGCGAATCCAGATAGCGGTATCTGTTTCGAGAAGATCGCTCTGCACGGGATTGGATGAAAGAAGAATTTCACCAGCAGGAACTGGAATCGCCTTTCCAAAGTTCACATAACAAGCAAATCCACCTGGACGGCTAAATGCCAGAACATCCTTATCGGTATCGATCCACTCCATCGTGCCATCGCCGAGACCTGCTTCGCGATGACGAATATCCAGCGCTGCTCGATACAAATTAAGTGTCGATTCTGGATCGCGCTCTTGAATTTCAACCGACAAGGTTCCCCAATGCTTTGGCTGTGGCAACCAAGAGTCGTTATCGCCAAGCTTTGGATTGCTCGAAAATCCATTTGAACCGGCTACATCAGCCTTCCAAGGAATCGGTACCCGACATCCATCGCGACCTGGATCTGTGTAACCAGATAACTTCCATCGAGGATCAGTTAGCCGATCCTTAGGAATTCCAGTCGCTTCTGGAAGAGCAAGTTCTTCGCCTTGATAAATATACGCACCACCAGGAAGTGCCAACATCAAAAGTGCAGCAGCGCGAGCGCGCTTTGTACCGCGCTTGATATCAAACTTAGATGTATCGCCGAATCGCTTAGCAGGAGTATCCACTCCCCCGCCGCGCAGACCTAAATCAAAACGATTTACCGAACGAGTTACATCGTGGTTTTCTAGAACCCATGATGCAGGAGCGCCGGTCGTTGTCAGTAGTTCAAATGACTCAGTGATATTTGTGCGCAGTTCTTTGACATCCCATTTGGAATCTAAGAAGTGAAAATTAAATGAGTTAGCGAGTTCATCCGGGCGAATGTATTTTGGCAGTGACTCCTTGGAGACCCATGCCTCTGCCACACCCATGCGATCTCCAGGATAGGAATCGAAGATCAAGCGCCAGGAGCGATAAATTTCATGAACGCCATCTTGATCAAAGTACGGTGATTTTTGAGCGGTCAAAAGATCTCCCGCTTTTAGCTCGTCAGGCAGCCCTGGCTCTTTGATCATGCCGTGGGCTACATCAATGCGGAATCCATCGACTCCGAGTTTGAGCCAGAAGTGCAGAACCTCTTCAAAGTGTTCACGGACAACTGGGTTATCCCAATTGAAATCTGGTTGCTCAACCGCAAAGAGGTGCAAATACCACTGACCCGGCTTGCCGTCGGATTCAGTGATGCGCTCCCAGGCTGAGCCGCCAAAGATGGCTTGCCAGTTATTAGGAGGCAGTTCGCCATCCTTGCCCTTGCCATCTCTAAAGACGTAGCGCTCACGCTCAGGGGAGCCTGGAGCGGCTTTCAGGGCCTCTTGGAACCACTTGTGCTTGTCCGACGAGTGGTTGGGGACGATATCGATAATGAATTTGATGCCTAGGGCATGGGCCTCATCGATAAGGCGCTTTGCCTCATCCAGGGTGCCGTAATCGGGCTCGATATCCATGTAATCAGCGACGTCGTAGCCATGATCCATCTGGGGTGATGGATACCAAGGGGTGATCCAAATAGCATCCACACCCAAAGTCTTTAGGTAAGGCAGTCGAGAGCGGATCCCCTCTACATCGCCCTTGCCATCTCCGTTGGCGTCAGCGAATGAGCGAATATAGATCTGGTACGTAACTGAGTCGCGCCACCATGGTCGTTCAGCACGTGAAGACAAAGACATCTGCTTCTCCCTTACTTGAAAATAACTGCGAAAATTAACGAGTCAACTTACGATAAGTAACGCGATGCGGACGAGATGCTTCGACACCAAGTCGCTTGATCTTGTTCTCTTCGTAGGATTCGAAGTTTCCTTCAAACCAGAACCATTGTGAATCGCCCTCGTAGGCCAATATGTGGGTAGCGATGCGATCCAAGAACCAACGATCGTGCGAGATCACTACAGCACAACCAGGAAATTCCAGAAGCGCATTTTCTAGTGATCCAAGAGTTTCAACATCCAGATCGTTTGTTGGCTCATCGAGGAGCAAGAGATTTCCACCCATTTTTAAGGTGAGAGCTAAGTTGAGGCGATTGCGCTCACCGCCGGAAAGTACTCCAGCAGGCTTCTGCTGGTCTGGACCCTTAAATCCAAAGCAAGAAACATATGCGCGTGAAGGCATTTCAACATTGCCGACCTTCATGAAATCAAGGCCGTCGGAGACAACTTCCCACAAGGTCTTCTTGGGATCGATTCCACCGCGAGACTGATCGACATATGAAATTTTTACCGTCTCACCTATTTTGACGCTACCTGAATCCGGAGTTTCAAGTCCAAGAATCGTCTTGAAAAGTGTGGTCTTACCGGCACCGTTGGGTCCGATAACTCCAACAATTCCATTACGCGGCAAGGTGAAAGAGAGATCATCGATCAAGAGGTGATCTCCGAAGCCCTTCTTAAGGTTTTCTACCTCAACAACGATATTTCCAAGACGTGGACCCATGGGGATCTGAATCTCTTCGAAATCAAGTTTGCGCATCTTGTCTGCTTCAGCGGCCATCTCTTCATAGCGGGCCAGACGAGCTTTCGACTTAGTTTGACGACCCTTGGAGTTCATGCGAACCCACTCGAGTTCTTCAGATAAACGCTTAGCGCGCTTAGCATCTTTCTGGCCTTCGATCTTCAAGCGCGAAGCCTTGGTCTCGAGGTAGGTTGAATAGTTACCTTCATATGGATAGGCGCGACCGCGGTCGAGTTCCAAGATCCACTCTGCAACGTTGTCCAAGAAATATCTATCGTGGGTGATCGCTACGACGGTGCCAGGATATTTAGAGAGGTGTTGTTCCAGCCATAGGACTGACTCTGCATCCAAGTGGTTGGTAGGTTCATCGAGTAATAGAAGGTCCGGTTGCTGCAATAGGAGTTTGCACAGTGCCACACGACGACGTTCTCCACCTGACAAAACTTTTACATCTGCATCCCCAGGAGGACAACGAAGCGCATCCATCGCTTGCTCGAGTTGCGAGTCAAGATCCCATGCATTGCGATGATCTAGTTGTTCCTGCAAGGTTCCCATTTCGGCCAAGAGCTTGTCGTAATCAGCATCGGGATTGGCCATCTCTTCAGAGATTGCATTAAAGCGATTGAGTAGAGCCATCGTCTCGGCAACGCCTTCTTGAACATTTTCGAGAACGTTCTTATCTTCATCAAGCGGCGGCTCCTGCAGCAAGATTCCCACGGAATACCCAGGGCTTAAGAATGCTTCACCATTGGAGGCGGTTTGTAGTCCGGCCATAATCTGCAGCACAGTGGACTTTCCCGCGCCGTTAGGGCCCACCACACCGATCTTTGCGCCAGGATAGAAGGCGAGGGTCACATCATCGAGAATTACCTTGTCACCATGCGCTTTACGCGCCTTTTTCATCGTATAAATGAACTCAGCCATAGGGCAAACCTTATCGGTTAGAATTACCTCGCCTCATACGGGGCAGTCCATCCCATCCTCACATCAATGCGCCTGTAGCTCAGTCGGATAGAGCACTCGCCTTCTAAGCGAGTTGTCGCAGGTTCGATTCCTGCCAGGCGCGCTATTAGAATGGGGACCTCATGTCCCCAAATAATCCAGAACCCCGTTTTGTAGATCTTCAAGTCAATGGTCATGGCGGAGTGGATTTTCTCTCAGCAAACTCAACGGATGAGATTCGCAAAGCTGCGCGCTCACTGTATTCAAGTGGCGTTAAATCTTTTCTCCCAACGTTAATCACGAGCGACCCGCTTCAGCTCAAGGCAAGCGCCTTATTGATTCGCGAGGTGATGAACGATCGCAGGTCCGGGGAGTCCGAAATATTGGGTATTCATTTGGAGGGTCCATTTATTTCGCATGAGAAATCTGGGGTGCATCCTCAGAAATATATTGTTGAACCAAATATTGCCCTTATGAAAGAGTATCTAGGTATTGGTTCGGTGAGGATTGTGACTCTAGCGCCAGAACTGCGAGGCGCTCTTGATCTCATCAAGTATTTGGTCGATCAGAATATTGTCGTTTCCTTAGGGCACTCAAATGCCACTCCCGACGAAGCGAATGCCGGGTTTGATGCTGGAGCTAGGACTGTTACCCATTTATTCAATGCAATGTCAAAAATTCCCGGGCTAGCTTCGGCGGCTCTAGATCGAGATGATGTCATCATTCAAATGATCGTTGATGACGTCCACGTGGATCGAGCCAAGGTCCAGATAGCTCTGGACAAAGCCTCGGAACGATTTATTCTCACAAATGATGCTGTAGCACCGGCAGGCAGTGGTGAAGGAATCCATAATTTCGGCGAGATGAAAATTCAAGTAAAAGATGGTCAGGCTCGGCACTTAGATGGCACCTTGGCTGGAGGAGTTGGCACCTTGGCTAAATCCCTCCAGATCTTGGCTGAAATGGGAGTTAGTTACGAGACTGCATTGGCCTCAGTTACCACTAGACCTCTTGCTCTAATTAATCAATGACGAGACTCTATAAAGATTGATTTTGCAAAATGTTTATCAACGCTGTCTTAGTTTGAAATGGCTCGCCCGAAACAAGTAGGCGATTGCTAAAAAGCCCGACTACCTGATCTGCTTCAGGGAGGATCGCTAAGGCAACACCAGGAAAGCCCGTATGGCCCAATGCGGTAACAGTTCTTGAACCCGTTTCTATCTGGTAGCGCTGAAATCCGAGAGCCTGCTCTTGATCGATCGTAAAGTTGAAAAAATCTCTTACTACGGTTTCATCAAAAAATCCTTCACCTTTCAACGAGTCCAGAACTTCTCGCCCGTAGGTCATCACATCTGCAATCGAAGCAAATAATCCGGCATGGCCAGAAGCGCTATTCATCACGTGGAAGGCATTTCCATCATTCACTTCACCTTGCAAAAGGTAATCCCGCCAATGAGTGAAATCAGCGGGATTTACATTAACTGGATAAGGCGAATTATCCGTAAGCATTTTATATTCCGCCCGATCTCCATAGGAGGATGCAACGCAATTTTCAAGCTTGACGGGATTTCCATATCGGCTATCTCTCAATTTCAAAGGATCTGCAATATATTCCTGGAAAATTGGTTCAAGTGAATCTTTGCAAATTTTCTCGATCACTTTTCCTAAAACTATAAATCCTAAATCTGAGTAGTGCCGTTCGGAATTAATTGGGTAACGCAATGGAAGTTCCCCGATGTGCGAGATCAATTCCTCTTCATCTTCAAGTTCGATGTAGAAAGGTCTCCACTCCCATAACCCAGCTCGATGGCAGAGCAGGTCCCTGATTGTTATTCCCTCAAATGACTTTCCGGGTAGATA
The DNA here is from genome assembly GCA_903842855.1 of uncultured Actinomycetes bacterium. Lineage (GTDB taxonomy): Bacteria > Actinomycetota > Actinomycetes > Nanopelagicales > Nanopelagicaceae > PALSA-747. The sequence goes on along the minus strand of CAIMNT010000217.1, from coordinate 10,978 downwards.
GCGCAATATTGGGTCTTCCAGTTTCAACTCTCCGAACTCAATTAATTTCATAAGTATTGAGGTAGTGGATAAAATTTTCGTTAAAGAGCCCATATCAAAAATCAAATTCTTATCGTCAGAAAATTCAATTGTCGGTCCACTGTCTACCGCAACTATCACTTTAGGTGGTCTGGAATCAGCGGACAAATTTTGAAGGAGAGAGTCAACCAGTTCCTGCGCACTCATAGAAGTAGACTAGCGCCATGGCCATAGAGTTTGAAGACATTACCAAAGAGCAATTGGAAGATGTCGCTGCAATATTTTTTGATTGCTTACAGATTCAATATAAAGACATTTTACCAAGTTCGATCCGCGAGAATTTTTCACAATCATCTTCACTTGAACTTTGGAGAAAAAGTTTTGAATCCGTGCCTCCCATGAAGATGGTCGGCGCTATCACCGATGGTCAACTATCTGGATTTACAAAGTATGGACCTAACCCTGATCATTCTGAGTGCGGATATTTAGCAAGTCTCTATGTCTCCCCATCGTTTAGTCGTCGTGGAATTGGCAAAGCTTTACTTGAGAGCGCGCTCACTGACCTACGGCAGTACAAATTCACTCTACTTTGGGTCTTTGCTTCAAACCTCCCAGCGGTAAAACTTTACGAGAGTTGTGGGTTTAAAGAGACGGGAGTAGAACAGACCGAGCCAGAGTGGGGCGCTTTGCAGATCCAGATGCAACTAGATAATTTTTAGTGACGGCTTAGTAACTGTTCCAGTTTCTATCTTGGGAAATCCTAACTCGCCCGGCCAGAGTGATCCCATGATGCGTGGACCGATAGCGCCAGTGCTTGAAGGGATATTTCCGGAGATGTTATTTAAAGATAGAAATCCAATGAGTGCAAATAAATAGGCTTCCTTACCATCCGAACTCAAACCTAGTTCTTCATACAAATTGTAGGAGACGCCAGGAGAGAGTTTGCGTAACGATCTCATGAGAGTGTGATTATGAATTCCGCCACCCGAGACATAAACAGATTTCACCGAAAGTCGATTTAGTTCATTAGCTACAGGCTGCGCAGTTAGCGCAGGCAGGGTAGCTATTACATCGAGCATCGAAATATCCGGAAACTCCTTTAACTTCCAGTTCAAGTAGTCTTTGTTGAACAACTCCTTGCCGGTGGATTTCGGATTGGACATTTTGTAGTAAGGCTCTTGAAGCAAATTCTCCAAAAACTCGTGATTTATCACGCCTTGCGCTCCATACGCTCCGCCGTTATCAAAATTCTCTTTACCGTCGGTATAAATTCGTACTGCTGCATCGATGAGCGCATTAGCAGGTCCGATATCAAAGGCAATCGTTGGATCATCTGGTGAGACCACGGTGACATTGGAGATACCACCTAAATTGAGCGCAGCGCTAACACTGCCGTGATCTCGAAGTAGGAAGTCATCTATGAGGCTTGCAAACGGCGCTCCTTGCCCTCCAGCTGCTACATCTCGAGAGCGCAATTGCGATAGCGTCGCCACGCCCGTTCGCTCTGCAATTCGGGAGGCATCGCCAATCTGAAGCGTGCCGAGAGCCTTTCCATCCTCTGAAATCCAGTGGTACATAGTCTGACCGTGAGAGACGATCAAGTCAGGCTCTAACCCGGTCTTTAAGATTGCAGCAAGAGCTACATCGGCAAAGGCCTCGCCTATCAAGGTATCCAACTGGCAAACTTCTTTGAATCCAGTTGCAGCCGGTGGCATTGTCGAGTCAATGAGAGCGTAAACCTCTGATGGGTAAGGCTGAGTAAAAGTCAAAATCGGATGGAGTGAAATCAGATCACCATCAATCTCCATCTCGCCTACAGAGCAATCAATTCCATCGTATGAAGTTCCCGAAATTAGTCCGACTACGATCATGATTGCTCCTAACGATTGAAGTTTAAAATTGGTTCATAACGGGTATTGCGGCGATCAAACTCTTTGTGTAGTCATTCTTAGGGGTATCCATGATCTCGGTCCAAGTCCCCGACTCAACAATCTCACCCTTAAGCATCACAACGATTTTGTCACTCACATGTTTCACTATCTCCAGATCATGGCTTACAAAAATATAGGTGAGATTCAATTTCTCTTTTAAATCTAAAAGTAGATTGATGATTTCAGCTCGAACAGAGACATCTAGCGCCGACACGGGTTCATCCAGAATCAAGATTTCTGGATTAGCCGCAAGTGAACGAGCTATACAGATGCGCTGCCGCTGCCCCCCGGAGAACTGATGGGGGTAACGACTCCCCAAGTCACTAGATATGCCCACCTGTGACAAGAGTTGATTAACTCTGGCAACCTGTTCATCTCTCGTCAAAATTGGCTCATAAATCTTCACAACTTCATGAATCGTTTGAAATACCGTCTGTCTGGGGTTGAGCGACGAGTACGGATCCTGGAAGACCAATTGCACTACTCGAATTCGATCTTTTGAATTGAAGAGAGGAATCGGTTGAAGCGGTGAATCTTGAATAAATACCGCACCAGAGTCAGGCCTTTCTAAACCAGCAACGATGCGAGTTAATGTGGATTTACCACATCCACTCTCACCAACAACTCCCAAAATTTCACCACTCTGGAGTTCGAAAGATACCCCTCCTAATGCTTGAACCCGGCGATCTTTGCTCTGAGATACATAACTCTTAAAGACATTTTCGACACGTATGGCTATCACGATGGACTCCCCTCCGGGTGGAAACAAGAGTAAGAATGTGAATTTTCCGTTTGCAATGCAGGCATCTGAACTGTGCAATCGGCTTGAACCCTTGGGCAACGATCGGCAAAGGCACAACTAGATTCGATCGTCCAAGGCTTCGGGGGGATTCCAGGAATCGAAAGCAATCTCTCTTGGTGTGAGCGTTTTACTATCGAGCCGATCAATCCATGCGTATAAGGATGTCTTGGATTCTGGAAAATCTCTTTGACCGCACCAATTTCAGCAACCCGTCCGGCATACATAACAACAACTTTCTCCACCATTTCTGAAACCACACCCAAATCGTGTGAAATCCAGAGCAGGGACATCGAATTTTCCTCGCGCTCTCGCTTTACCAAATTTAGAATCTGCTTTTGAATGGTCACATCCAACGCCGTTGTGGGTTCGTCTGCGAGCAATAGATTTGGTTTCAATAACATCGCCATAGCAATCATGACTCTTTGCCGCATTCCACCAGAAAATTCGTGTGGATAGGAGCTAAAGGCTTCTTCAGGATTAGGAATTTCCACACTTCTGAGCGCTTCTATGACTTTCTCTTTGGAATCGTCAATTTCGTGAGCATCGAAGACCTCCTGAATCTGCTTTCCAATTCTCATCATGGGATTCAAAGAAGTCATGGGGTCTTGATAAATCATCGAGATCCGATTTCCCCGGATCTGCTGGAGCGCGGAATTGGACATCTGCGAAATCGATTCGCCTTTAAAGAGAATTTCACCCGATTTCACTTCAACGGCAGCTGGCAATAATCCTAGGATTGAAAGCGCAGTCAAAGTTTTTCCAGAACCGCTTTCGCCAACCAACCCGACCGACTCCCCTTCTTCGATCTCAAAGGAGACGCCATCGACCAACAATCGCTTATCTTCACGCGTTTGAAGGCTCAAGTTCTTTACCTGCAGGATCGGATTCATACTGATTTCCTAGTGGGATCTAGCGAATCACGCAGGCCATCTCCGACAAGATTGAGCGATACAACGGAGAGCATTAGAAATATCGAAGGGGCAGCCAATGTCCACCATGCGAATGAGACCAGTGACTGAGCGTCGGAAACCATTAGCCCTAAAGATGCATCGGGGGCCTGAGTTCCAAGGCCCAAGAAACTCAATCCCGATTCAGTCAAAATGGCCCATGAGAGCGAGAGTGCAACTTGAACGAGAAGTATTGGCATGATATTCGGCAAGATGTGTTTGATGAGAATCCTACGAGTTGAATAACCTAGAACCTTAGTTGCCTTGATGTAGTCCAGCTCCTTAAGAGACAGCACCGGACCTCTAGTGACGCGAACGAAGATCGGCGTATAAACAATCGCAATGGCCAAGCTCGTATCAATCCATGTATGTCCAAGTGCTGAAACAATAGCCAAGGCGAGCAAAATTGCTGGAAAGGCAAAGAAGATATCGCTCATTCGCACAGCAATCGTGTCTAGGATGCCTCCGAAATAGCCGGCTGTTACGCCGATAGCGAGGCCAAGTAAAGTCGCAAGCAACACGGCAACAACGGAGACAGAAAGAGATCTACGTAACCCATCCAACACTCGTGAAAATATATCTCGGCCAAATTGGTCAGTTCCAAATATGTGGTGCCAGGAAGGTCCTTTGATGATGGCATTTGGATCTTGAGATAGTGGGCCATAGGGCAAGATATGAAAGAGAGAACAGAGCACACCAAGAATCAAGATGGCTAGCAGAATCAAACCAATTCGACCACTGAGGCTCTGCCAGTAATAGTAGAACCAGGTTCTACGCTTGGATTTATTAACCATTATCGCGGATCCTTGGATCGACATATCTGCAGATAATGTCAGTGAAGGTATTGATTAGGACAAAGCAGCATGCGATCAACATCACCGTACTTTGAACCGTGGAATATTCGCGTTTTAAAATACCTTGCAGAACTTGGCGTCCTACACCGGGCAGAGAGAAGATCTGCTCCACAATCACCGAACCACCAAGAAGATATCCAAATTGAATTCCGGACATAGTCACAATTGGATTGAGCGAATTACGAAGAACATGAATAAATTTGACCCTCCGAAGTTTCACGCCTTTACCTATGGCGGTTCGCACAAAATCCTTCTCTTGAGTCTCCAAAAATGAGGATCGAGCGGTCCGCATGACGGGAGCCGCAACAGCTATTCCCAAAACCAAGCTTGGAAACATCATCTGTTGCACATTCATCCATAGATTGCTCCACGGCGCGGCATATTCAAATCCATTTGGAAAATAGTGAAATTTATCGGCGAATATGGCGACCAAAGTAGTGCTTAATACAAAACTAGGTATCGCCAGAGCGATTAACCCAAATATCTGACCGAAAAAATCTCTACGACTACCTGGTTTGCTCGCGCTGAATATTCCAACCAGAGTTCCGAGCAGAACCCCAATTATCGTGGCAAAGAGCGCCAACTCGAGGGTCACGGGAAAAGAGTTCTCAGTAAGTTTTGCAACGGAAGTTCCAGTGTGGAATGCATAGCCTAAATTGCCGGTGAAAAAACCTTTGATCCAGTTCAGATACTGAATGACTACTGGTCGATCAATTCCGTAGTAAACCTTGAGCGCATGAATCTTCTGTGGGCTAAGCGCGCTTGTGTCAGTACCGAATGCGGAGGTAATTGCATTTCCAGGAATCAAACGAAGTACGATAAAAACAAAAATTGAAATTCCAAAAAGTGTCGTGACGACTGAGGTCAACTTAGAAACCGTCTTGGAATGAAGAACGCGGATCTAACTCACCTCGCTTTAAAGGCTAGTGGAGCATACGGCTGTACCCAACCGTATGCTCCAACGCTAACGGACGACTACTTTAGGAAGAGAACTTAACGTTTCTCAACTCTAGCAAGGAGCCATTTGGATTTGGTGTGAATCCAGTCAGGTTCTTAGCTGAGAGGTAGTAATCGTATGGAGTGAACAACCAGACCCATGCTGCATTGTTAACCAACTCTGAAGAGATCTTTGCATAGATCTTCTTACGCTGGCTGACGTTTCCGGTTGACTTACCCTGAAGGAAGAGCGCATCCAAGGTAGGGGTTGTGTATCCAGCGACCTTGTTCAGGTTACCTGTTGAGGTGAAGTAACGCGTGTACATGGTATCTGGATCTACTTTGCCGCCATTGTTTGCAACCGCAGCCACGAAATTACCAGCAAGCCATTGCGGGATATATGTAGCAGCATCAAGAGCTGTGATCTGCATATTGATTCCTGCTAGGGCAAGTTGAGCCTTCAAACTTTCAGCAATTGGAGTTGCCAAGGCATATTCGCCACCTTCTGTGATTACAGGAAGTGTGAGGCCATTAGGGTATCCAGCGGCTTTCAGATAAGCCTTTGCCTTAGCGATATTCGCCGTTGGGCAAGGTTGAGCATTGGTATCTGACTTGTATGAAGGCATCGTAAGAGGACCTGTGATATTTCCTTCGCCGAGTGCAGCCGTATTTACAACTTGTTGGCGATCGATGGCGCATTGGATGGCCAAACGAACGTTGACATTGGTCAAAGGAGCCTTAGTCGCATTGAGTTGCAAGACGTGGTAGCTAAGCGAGGATTGCTTGTACAGAGTCAGATTGCTTCCAACCTGCTTTGCAACAAGCGGATCTCCCACATATGCGAAATCAATCGTGCCAGCATTCATGGCAGCCAAGATCGAAGATTCAGATGGAATAATTTGGAAATTGATTCCTGAAACTGAAGGGGCTGCTCCGAAGTAATGCGTGTTAGTTGCTAATTTAACGGATTGTCCTGGGGTCCATGAAACAAATTTGAATGGGCCAGTGCCGTTTACTTTCTTGCCAATCACACCTGCCGCAATGTCTTTCTTGGAGAGCATGGCCATGTTAGGGCCATCAAGCGATGCCAAGAATGGGGCGTCAGGAGCGGAGAAATTAATAGTTAATATGGCGCCATCCGGTGAAGCAGTCACCGATGTCACCAAAGCCATATTTGATCGTGCTACGGCTCCAGTTGCTGGATTAGCGATGCGATCAAGTGAAGCCTTTGCATCAGCAGCTGTGAATGGTGTTCCATCTTGGAATGTGACACCTTTGCGAATGTACAAGCGCAATTGTGTTGAACTTGAATTCCAATACCAAGACTTTGCCAATCCAGGGACTACCTGCAATTGCGGAGTCGTCTCAACGAGTTCAGAGTAAACGAGTCCTAGTACGCGAACCGTTGACAGATTGGTGGACAAATGTGGATCAAGCTTGTCAATATCGGCGCTTATTCCCACATTGACCGTATTCGATTTGCTATCAGCTCGAGCAACCGTTCCCACATTGGCAACACTGAATGCAGTTAGGCTCGCTGCGAGGACCAAAGCGAAGGACTTTGACCGCTGGCGGGTCATTAAAGTTTTCATCCTATTTGGACTCCTTATTCATCCCATGAGACGGATTCTCAGGGGGACCATTGTGGAAAAATTTTTCAGATTTTTCACTGATCGTTGAAAAGTATTGCCAGTTCCTTAGGGCTTGTCAAGGAAATCGCGGAAAGAATTTGAGATAATTGCGGCCGAAGACCTTCCGAGAAAGTCGTCCATGGTTGCCGAAGGCGAGTTTTGAGGTTTAGTCTTCGAACAATAACAAGGAGCCCAATGAAGGATATATCCGAAAATCGCTTAGGCGAACTCCGCACTGAGTTAGTCGATTCGAAATATCGACTGATTGATTTGATGTCTGTCGGGGAGTTGCTGCATGCGATGAATGAAAGCGACGCAGAAGTTCCTAGAGCGGTCGCAAGGGTTCTTCCTGTTATTGAGAGAGCAATCATTGGAATTACTGAACATATGAAAGCGGGAGGACGGCTCATCTATCTAGGCGCCGGAACTTCAGGAAGACTCGGCGTTTTAGATGCTGCCGAATGTGGGCCAACATTTTCTGTCTCGCCGGATGAAGTGATCGCATTTATCGCAGGTGGAGATAGGGCCCTGCGCTTTCCCGTTGAGGGAGCAGAAGATGATACTGAAGCCGCAAGAGTTCAATTAAAGAGCATCAGATTAGAGCGCAAAGATGTTGTAGTCGGTATAGCCGCCAGCGGACGGACCCCATACGTCCAAGGCGGTTTAGAATATGCGATGCAGGTGGGTGCTTTAACAATTAGCCTCACCTGCAATCCCAACTCGGAAATTTCTATAGGTGTTGATCATGCAATTGAAATTGACACTGGCCCAGAACTTTTGGCTGGTTCGACTCGACTTAAATCCGGCACCGCGCAGAAACTCGTCTTAAATATGATTTCAACTGCGACCATGATCCAATTGGGAAAGACCTTTGGAAATTTGATGGTTGATCTGCAAATCACAAATGAGAAACTTCATGATCGAGCAATCAGAATTATTGAATCTGCCACTGGCGCCACTCGGGAGGCATCGCAGGCTGCATTAAGTGCTGCAAATCTTGATGTGAAAGTTGCAATCCTGATGCTATTACTAGATTTAGATGTGAATTCCGCTCGCGACCGGTTGTCTTCATCATCTAATCGAATTCGAGAAGCTCTGATTAACGGGTAGTAAATGGTTGTTGACCAATCCATATTAAGGAGATAATTTTCACTCCCCGAGCGAATTTTGAACACTTGTAAACAGAGGAGTTTATGTGGCAAAGCCGGCCTCTCCTATGAAAGTCGTGGGATCAAAGTATCAAGATGTACTGGGTGATATCCGCAATGCCTATAACGCTTTCCGCGCCAGCGAGATCTCAATTGCAGATGTAATTATTGATGACCCAGAATCTGCAGCGGCTATGAATATCTCTCAACTCGCAGATGTTAGTGAAACTTCGGTGGCTTCAGTCGTGCGATTCGCTAAAACAATGGGCTACAAAGGTTATCCAGAGTTCCGAATGGCTTTAATCAGTGAAATTAGCCGGATGCAGTCCAAGGGAGTTCAACCTTCAGGTTTAGATGGCGGCATAACTCTTGGCGACTCAGCTTCAGAAGTCATTAGGAAAATTGCCAATGCAGATGCCCTCGCGATTCAAGCCACCGCTGAGAAACTTGATATTCCGGTATTCAATCGAGTTGTGGATACGTGGAGCAAATCAAAAACCATTGGAATTTTTGGGGTTGGCTCGAGTGGATTTGTCGCCATGGATTTACAACTGAAACTCAATCGCCTAGGTAAGAACGCGATCGCTTGGCATGATGCCCACACTGCATTAACATCGGTCTCACTTCTTAAACGTGGTGATGCCTTGGTAGCCATAAGTCACAGCGGAACTACTATCGATGTTATTGAAGTGATGAATGAGTTCAAATCTCGCGGCGTCAAAATTATTTTGATCACCAACTCAAATCGCAATCCTGCTACATCCCTGGCTCACCTTGTGCTGTTAACCTCCGCTCGCGAAACGACATTTCGTTCAGGAGCTACGGCCAGTCGTATTGCCCAACTCACCGTAGTTGATTGCTTGTGCGTCTCCCTGGCTCAAAAGAATTGGGCTAGCACGAAGGTTGCACTTGATGATTCAAGACAAGCGGTGGGAAGTCGCACTGGAAAGAAAATTAACACGAGTGACATCAATTATTTGCGACCCGCCTCCAAGTCTCGAAGTCGCTAGTAAATAGATACTTTTTAATAAGTGCGAGTTACCTTGGACAACCCCGCTGGACTATCAGGATCCATCGCATTAGCTAAGCAAAGTTCTAAGACAAAACGCTGAAGCAATATTGCATCGGCAATCGATGCAACTATTTCACTATCAATCGATGAACCACCGATGAAATGTTCTCCTTCTAGGGCCTTCGCTCCCCCACCGATCCAAAAAATCTTCGCACCTAAATCTCGTATTTTTTGAACCGTCTCATCCATGGAATGTGGTGGCATCCGCGTGGGGGCCATAAAAAAGACCTGAGTTCTGGGGGTGAGGGCGGATATTGGTCCATGCATATAGTCGGCGGTCGATAGCCCCTGTACCGAAACCTTATTGGTCTCTTGTATTTTTAGAGCGGTTTCGCGGGCATTTGGATAGGAGAAGCCGCGCCCCAAAACAACAATCTCGTCTTGAATATTGCAGGCTTGAATTGCCCCAGAGAAATCTACGTTCAGCAACCCTAAACTCGACTGAACAAGTTGGTCGGATTCAAGCTCAACTCCCCTCCATGCGCAGACCACCAGATAAGAGGCTAGAAGTTCTGCCGCATAAGATTTTGTCGCTGCTACGGCGATTTCTGGGCCAGCCTGCAGGTCGATATGAAGATCAGATGACCTAGCAAGTGGAGATTTTGAGTCATTTGTCAGGGAGATCAGGGATGCACCTGCCCCAATTGCAGAATCCGCATAAGCAACTAGATCCGGAGATTGCCCGCTCTGGCTAAGAGCGAAAACCACCACGCCCTCAAAATGAAGTTCAGATTTGTATAAGGTGACCGAGGAAGGAGAGGTGAGTCCAACGGGAAGTCCCATTTGAGTCTCGATCAGATATTTAAGGAAATGGGCGGCATTATCGGATGTCCCCCGCGCCAAAATCAGCACTGAATGAATGCTCTTCGACCGCAGATAATTGCCAACTTGTTCAAAGGTCGAATGATCTTCCAAAAGTTTTGTGAAAATATCAGGGATTTCAGAAATTTCACTCCGCATTATTTCGCCAGGCATAAAGGCATTGTATTCAATTTAGTTGATGATGTATTTACTTTTGGAGAATGCAAAAACCCGGCCATACCCCTCAGGATGGCCGGGTTCTCTTTATGCTTTTAGAGCGTCGTTATTAGTTAGTTGGAAGCTTTGCCAACAAGCTATTTACATAATCGGCAACTGGGCCGCTCTCTGCTGCATAGCTTGAGACTGAGTTCGCGCAAGCAGGTGAAGCAACAAACTTTAAGAAGCTTGTCATTGCTGCAGCGTTTGCGCCTGTCTTAGCAGTGTCAACCAGTGCGTATGAAACGATACCGAGGATATAAGCACCTGGTGCCTTTGTTGCATAGTTGAACTGGTAAAGACCGGCTGAGCTAATTGTTGCACCAGCAACGAATGCTGAGGTGTTTGCAGCTGTTGGGCCAGCGAAGTCACCGTTAGCGTTTCCGAGGAATGCTGTGCGTAGCTTGCCTGTCGCATAAGAAGTTTCGGCGTAACCGATTGAGTATGGTGTTGAGTTAAGACCAGCAGCTACTCCGGTTGAACCTGAGTAAGCCTGGATACGTCCAACGTTACCTGCACCGTTGATTGAACCTGGGAAGGTGTTTGCGAATGTCTTATCCGCAGCCTTTGTCCATACATCTGAGTTTGTCTTTGTGAACAAGGTGACGAAGTTCTTTGTTGT
>CAIMNT010000216.1 GCA_903842855.1 uncultured Actinomycetes bacterium | reverse complement strand
TTAATGGCCGAGACCGATCCAAAGATTCAGTCGCGTTTGATCCGCGATCTCGAACCTGCAGTCGCGATCGAAATCGAACGTCACATCCGAACCACTCGCGATTGGTATCCACACGAATATGTCCCATGGTCTGAAGGTCGTACCTTTGCTGGACCGCTTAATGGAGATGCCTGGGAGGCTAAAGATTCAAAGCTCACCGCGGTAGCGCAAGATTCACTTGTCCTAAATCTACTCACCGAAGATAATCTTCCTTCGTATCACACCGAGATCGCTTTCGCGACAAGTCGCGATGGAGCATGGAATACCTGGATCAATCGTTGGACCGCTGAAGAGGCGCGCCACGGCATTGTTCTGCGTGATTACTTGATGGCAACACGTGGAGTTGATCCCAATGAACTTGAAGATCTGCGCATGGCACATATGCAAGTTGGATATCAGACTCCATATCCTAATGACATGCTCCACACCATCGCTTATGTAACATTCCAAGAGTTAGCTACTCGCATTTCACATCGCAATACCGGTCGCATCTCTGATGATCCAATTTGTGAGGGAATGCTGGCTCGCGTAGCTCTCGATGAAAATCTTCACATGCTCTTTTATCGCAACCTCCTCGCAGAGGCCATTAAGTTGGAGCCAAATGCTGCGATGCGTGCGATCACAGATGTGCTCGTTAACTTCCAGATGCCGGGGGCGGGAATGCCAGGCTGGGGTCGCAAATCGGTCCAGATTGCCCTTGCCGGAATTTATGACCTCAAACTTCATCTAGAAGATGTTGTAATGCCTGTGTTGCGCGCCTGGGGGATCTTTGAACTCACCACTCTTACCGGGGAGGGTGCAGCTGCTCGAGAAGAGCTGGCCGAATTTTTGAAGAGGGCGACCGCGGATGTGGCCACCTTTGTCGATAAGCGCGAGGTCCACTTTGAAAGACTGGTCGCTCGTGGACAAGAGCCGCTAAGACTCCTTTAGTAGTGCTTTACCTTGGGCTGGGGTCAATATTTCGCCCGAGATGTGAATATTCGGGGAATAATCCCGACACGCCGTACGTTGATTAGCCATAGCGGTGAGTTATGAGACATTATCCGCCCCGTTAGGAAGTTGTGTTTGCGCCATCCTGGCTCGAATGAACTTTCCCACAAAGATGTGAAGGAGGTGCACCATGGCAACCGATTACGACACACCCAGAAAGACAGATGAAGAACTTCATGAGGAATCCCTCGAAGAGCTAAAGGCTCGGCGAGCAGATGCTCAATCAGGGCAGGTCGATATTGATGAGGAAGATGCCGCGGAGAACCTTGAACTTCCAGGTGCAGATCTATCTGGCGAAGAGCTAACAGTTCGTGTTGTCCCAAAGCAGACCGACGAATTTACCTGCTCGCGCTGTTTCCTAGTTCACCACAGCTCTCAACTGGCTCGTGGAGAAGGTGCCAAGGCGGTCTGTAAGGATTGCGAATAAAGTTTTAATCTCTCTCTAAAAGCGCAGCCACGAGTGGTTGCGCTTTTTTGCTGCTTATTAGCCAATACGGTGTTCTATCTTTCGGGTCGTTAATGGCAATCTTGACTCCACCTGGAATCCAGAAACGTAGCGCCATGTAAGCGGCGGGATCAGCGAGCGGTCCGCGCCATTTACGCATCTCATCGGCAGATAGCTCCTCAATCTCTCCTAGAAATTTTCTTTCAATGTGTGCACTACCGACGCGCAACTCATCGGGGGTAACTTCAATTTCAAGTGCGCTGCGCTGCGAAAGATAGATAAGCCCTAACAATTCAACGAGCCCAGTAATCGCACCCCACCTGGTTCCTAGCGCAGCCCAAAAGGCGAGGGCGAGCGAGGCGGCCAGAAAGAGAAGAAAGAGCCAGAGCCAAAATGGCCACGGGGATCGTTCCTTAAAGTTTTTTCTCACAACCCCACGCTACCCGCAAGCGCGAGCCAATCCATTAGGCTCACGCCATGAGTCGAGTAGCCAGCACCACTCCGCCTCCTGATGCAGTGGTTCCAGATCGTCATCCATTAGCGCCCGCACCAGGAACCCAAATTCCATCTCATTATGCAAATTGTTTCGGGTGCGGAGAGCTGCACCCGACCGGTCTTCATCTAGTAGCCCATGCCGGCGAAGGTCAGAACATCACCGCAATCTTCACAGTGACAGATAATCACCAAGGCGCACCAGGACTTGCCCACGGAGGGCTACTCACTCTCGCCTTCGACGAAGCGCTAGGAAAATTGATGTGGTTGCTCCGTGCACCAGCAGTCACGGCCCGTCTGGAAACTGATTTTGTATTGCCAGTTCCGGTTGGAGCAAAGCTCTACATCACAGCGAAGATAACGGGTCAATCAGGGCGAAAGGTTTATGCAGAAGCAGAAGGCCACCTTGAATCCTATGAAGGTCCAGTCGCAGTTCGCGCTAGTTCACTCTATGTCATTGTTCCAATGTCACACTTCTTGGAGAAGGCTCCTAAAGAATTTATCGATCACATCCGCGAAAACCCTAAATTGCTCGCCTTTGTTGATCCTGATTTTGAGATCAATCCATGAGTGGAGTCGAGGTTCTCGTAAAGCGCTTGGATCCTTCAGTGCCGCTTCCTAAATATGGCAAGGCGGGAGATGCGGGGGCCGATATCACCACTCGCCTCGATATAACCATTGAACCGGGGGAGCGAGCGTTAGTTCCAACTGGACTTTCAATCGCACTTCCATTCGGCTTTGCAGCTTTTGTGCATCCTCGCTCCGGTTTGGCTATTAAACATGGGGTATCAATGGTGAACACTCCCGGCACGGTGGATGCTGGATACCGCGGTGAACTGCAAGTCATTCTCATCAATCATGACCTTCGTGAGCCCATCTCATTTAAAAAGGGTGATCGGATTGCTCAACTAGTTATCCAGCGCGTAGAGGCTGCGCAATTTATTGAGGTAACGGAACTTCCAGGTTCAGAGCGTGCTGAAGGTGGATTTGGTTCGACAGGAACCGCATCGCGATGAGTTATGAGGGGCATGAGGAAGATAAGGCGAAGGTCTTAGGCGCGCTAGGTGGTACTCGGGGGCTGCTCGACAGCAGCCTTCCAGCAATAGTCTTTCTGCTCGCATTTAATATCTCGCATAGCCTGAACAAATCAACCATATTTGCCGTTGCTCTATCGGTTATTTTTGCGATTGCTCGATTGGTAAAACGCGAAACGTTGCAACATGCGATTTCCGGAGTTATAGGAGTGGCATTTTGTGCTTTGTTAGCCCGACATACGGGCAAGGCAGCGGATTTTTATCTTCCGGGGCTAATTATCAATGTCATATACGGAATTGTTTATACCGTGGCCAATCTTGCGGGGTGGCCTGTTCTTGGAGTTCTGCTAGGACCTGTCCTTGGAGAAAATTTAGCGTGGCGCAAAGTAACGGAACGTAAGAAGGCTTATAGCCGAGCTGGGTGGCTGTGGGTCTCACTCTTTATTTCACGACTTATAGTTCAATACCCGCTCTACAAGACCAACCATATTAATTGGTTGGGTACCGCGCGATTGATAATGGGTACTCCACTGTTCCTTCTGGTCGGATGGGGAACCTGGGTGATCTTGCGAAAAGTTCCAACTGTGAAACTGGAATCAACTTCCGAGTAGACACTCTTTCAATTGATTTTCTGCGGCGGAAGTTGCAACAAATATCAATTCATCTCCACCCATAAGCAGGTCTTGATCCTTTGGAGCGATCACATGCCCATCGCGCACGATTGCGGCAAGTGAGGTACCTGATGGGAAGGTGATTTCCCCTACAGTCTTAGCCGATGCAGAAGCACCCTCAGGTAGCGTGATCTCAACTAAATTGGCGCCACCGCGCTTGAGAGAGAAGAGGCGAACTACGTCACCGACCGTCACAGCCTCTTCTACCAGCGCGGAGATGATGCGAGGAGTTGATACCGCAACGTCTACACCCCAGGAGGCATCAAAGAGCCATTCATTCTTTGGATGATTAATCCGAGCAACTACGCGTGGAACTCCATATTCGGTCTTGGCAAGGAGCGATGAGACCAGGTTAACCTTGTCATCTCCAGTTGCGGCGACCAAGACCTGACAACCAGATAGTTTGGCATTGTCGAGTGAGGAGATTTCACACGCATCCGCCAGCAACCACTCCGCTTGCGGGACGCTATCCATCTTGAGAGATTTTGGATCGCGGTCCATCAACAACACGTGGTGACCATTTTCAATCAACTCACGGGCGATTGCTCGTCCGACATTTCCGGCGCCAACGATTGCTATTTTCATATTTCGCCCTAGCTCACTTCTGGTTCGCGGGAGAGAATCTCATCAATTCGAGCTCTTTCAGATTCAAGCAGGGTCACATGAACAAGATCGCCCTCTTGTAGCACGGTGTGTGAATTAGGTATGAGTCCCTCGCCAAGACGGGTGATGAACGAGACTCGAGCCCCGGTAGCCTCTTCGATAAGGAGTGCTGGCTTTCCAAACCATTCTCTGTGGAGAGAGACCTCGCAGAGCTGAATCGTCCCACTGGCATCGCGCCACTCTGATTGTGAACCTTCGGGAGCGAGTCTGCGCATCATCTGATCTGTGGTCCAAAGCACAGTTGCAACGGTTGGGATTCCAAGGCGTTGATAGATCTCGGCGCGCTCTGGATCGTAGATACGAGCAACAACATTGGGAACGTTGTATCGCTCACGAGCTACGCGAGCGGCGAGGATATTGGAGTTATCACCGTTGGAGACCGCGGCAAAGGCTGCGGCGCTTTCGATCCCAGCTTCAAGGAGAATATCTTGGTCAAATCCAACACCGGCGATCGTTCGCCCGTTGAAGTTTGGACCGAGGCGTCGAAAGGCCTCCCGGTTTTGATCGATGACGGCAACGGAATGTCCGGCCTCTTCGAGAGCCTTTGCTAAGCCTGAGCCAACTCGGCCACATCCCATGATGACTACATGCACGGGTAGAACTTACACCCCAATAGGATTGAAGTATGAATACAGCGGTACCTACGGGTGAGAGATTATTAGTTGGCCAGCAGGTTACTGTTGATATTGAGAAAGTCGCGCACGGTGGACATTGCGTAGCTCGTTTTGAAGGTCAAGTAATTTTTGTCCGTTACGCCATCCCTGGTGAGCGGGCCCTTGTAGAGGTTACGTCGGTGAATTCCAAGATGGCGAGAGCAGATGCCATCTCAATTCTTGAGCCATCAGAGCATCGAGTGGAAGCGCCTTGTCAGTATGCCCGTCCCGGCGGATGTGGCGGCTGCGATTTCCAACATATTGAAATGAGCTATCAACGAACTTTGAAATCTCAAGTAATCGTGGAGCAATTTTCCAGACTCGGTGGTCTAGAGGTTCAATGCGAAGTTAAAGCGGTAGAACCGTCCGATGGTCTCCATTGGCGCACTCGGATGGATTTTGCCATTGGGGATTCCGGACGGATCGGTTTATTTGCCAATCGAAGCAATGAGGTCATTGAAGTTGACGATTGCCTTATCGCGGACGATGCGATGGATCTTCATCAGCTCTCCCAGCGGCGGTGGAATGGCGATGAGCGCATAGAGGTCGCCTCAACCAGCACGGGTCAGGTAAGCGTAGGTAGGGCCGGTCGCAGCATCGCGGGTCCCACCCAACTCGTGGAAAAGGTGGATGGCTTTGCCTATCAAATCTCTCCACAGAGTTTCTGGCAGGCACATAAGGCTGCCCCATCTACCTTGATCGCTGAAGTCCTCTCGCTGTTAGAACTTGAAGCTGGAGAAGTTGTCTGCGATCTCTACGGGGGAGTCGGACTCTTCTCAGCGCCCTTGGCAGCCGCGGTTGGTTCCAAGGGCAAGGTTCACCTGATCGAGTCCGATCGTCGCGCAATCGCTGATGCCCAGAAGATATTTAAAGGGTTTGCAAATGTGGAGATCCATCCGGGCACGGTGGAGGCGCGCTTACCCAAGATCTCTGCGCCTGATGTCATCTTGCTTGACCCACCTCGCACTGGGGCCGGTGAAGAGGTGATAACGGTGATGACTCGTACACATCCCCGAGCCATTGTTTACGTTTCTTGTGATCCTGCCTCGCTCGCGCGAGATGCCAAAACGCTACTTGAGAGCGGATACCGGATGGACCACCTAGTCGGATACGACTTATTTCCACAGACTCAGCATGTCGAGTGTGTGGCGCGATTCATCCCTGCCTAGTCAGAGCCCCCAAAGCGCGACAATCGGGGTGGGATAGGATTTGGCCACGATGAGCAAAAATACATTTAACGCGAAGAGCAACCTTGATGTTGCTGGCAAGAGCTATGAGATCTTTGAAATCAGTGGGCTCGATGGCGCTGCCACGCTGCCCTTTAGCCTCAAGGTCCTCCTCGAAAATCTCTTGCGAACCGAAGATGGCGCCAACATCACGGCGAGCCAGATTCAAGCGCTCGCTCAGTGGGATCCCACCGTTGAGCCAGATACTGAAATTCAATTCACTCCTGCTCGCGTGATCATGCAGGACTTCACTGGCGTGCCATGCATCGTAGATCTGGCCACCATGCGCGAGGCAATTGTTGACCTTGGAGGAGATCCCGCAAAGGTTAATCCGCTAGCTCCTGCCGAACTCGTTATTGATCACTCCGTTATTGCAGATTTCTTTGGAACAGCTCAATCCTTTGAAGAGAATACCGATGTTGAGTATCAACGTAACAAAGAGCGTTATCGCTTCCTACGTTGGGGCCAAACTGCCTTCGATGAATTTAAGGTAGTGCCACCTGGAACCGGAATCGTTCACCAAGTAAATATTGAATATCTGGCTCGCGTTGTTATGACTCGAACTGTTGATGGAGTTCTTCGCGCCTACCCTGACACAGTTGTGGGTACAGATTCACATACAACAATGGTCAATGGGTTAGGTGTGCTCGGATGGGGTGTCGGAGGAATTGAAGCAGAGGCTGCACTTCTAGGTCAGCCTGTTTCAATGCTTATTCCACGCGTCGTTGGCTTTAAGCTCAAAGGTGAATTACCGGTTGGAACAACTGCAACCGATCTGGTTTTAACTATTACCGAACGTCTTCGTAAACATGGAGTAGTCGGAAAGTTTGTTGAGTTTTATGGTCCTGGAGTTGTTGCACTTCCTATGGCCAATCGCACCGCGATCGGCAATATGTCTCCAGAGTACGGATCAACCTGTGCCATCTTCCCAATCGATGATGAAACTTTGCGCTACCTCACATTGACTGGACGATCTGCAGAGCAGATTGAACTCGTTGAAAAATATGCAAAACGCAATGGGCTATGGCATGACCCATCCGTAGAGCCACGCTTCTCTGAATATGTTGAGCTGGACTTAGCAGAGGTCGTCCCTTCTATTTCGGGACCAAAGCGTCCGCAAGATCGCATCTCGCTCTCGAACTCCAAGAAGGCATACAACGAGATCATTCCTACCTATTTGAGCGAGAAGAGTTCACGTGAGGCCATCAACGTCTCCGTCAATGGCCACGCCGCTTCGATTTCCAACGGCGCAGTAGCTATCGCCTCTATTACATCATGCACCAACACCTCTAACCCATCTGTCATGATCGGTGCTGCGCTACTTGCTAAGAAGGCGGTAGAGAAGGGGCTGCGCAGCAAGCCGTGGGTGAAGACCACACTTGCTCCTGGTTCCAAAGTCGTCACCGATTACTATGACAAATCAGGGCTTACTGATTATATGAATCAATTGGGCTTTGATCTCGTTGGCTACGGATGTGTAACCTGTATCGGAAATTCAGGTCCACTTCCTATCGAGATTTCAAAGGCGATCAATGAGAACGATTTAGCCGTGACAGCAGTGCTCTCCGGTAACCGTAACTTTGAAGGGCGAATTAGTCCCGATATCAAGATGAACTATCTTGCTTCGCCACCTTTAGTGGTTGCATATGCTCTCACCGGCACCATGAATCACGACTTTGAGAGCGATCCAATTGGAAAAGATCAGAGTGGCGCTCCAGTATTTCTTAAAGATATCTGGCCAACTGCGGAAGAGATCGATGCAGTCATCTCTTCATGTATCTCATCTGACATGTTTAAGAAAGACTATGCAACGGTCTTTGATGGAGATTACCGTTGGAAATCTCTGGAAACCCCAACAGGCAAGACCTTTGAGTGGGAGTCAGATTCGACTTATGTTCGCAAACCTCCATATTTTGAGGG
The DNA here is from genome assembly GCA_903842855.1 of uncultured Actinomycetes bacterium. Classification (GTDB taxonomy): domain Bacteria; phylum Actinomycetota; class Actinomycetes; order Nanopelagicales; family Nanopelagicaceae; genus PALSA-747. The sequence continues at coordinate 10,885 of CAIMNT010000216.1, read as the reverse complement.
AATGCCGCGCCAACCCAAGCCGGTCACAGATATTTCTGGTGCCCGCGTCCTAGCAATCTTGGGTGACTCGGTCACAACCGACCACATCTCTCCAGCGGGAAATATTAAAGTTGACTCTCCTGCAGGTAAGTACCTGGCATCCCATGGAATTGAGCGCGCTGATTTCAATTCCTATGGATCGCGTCGCGGTAACCACGAGGTAATGATTCGCGGCACTTTCGCAAATATTCGCCTTAAGAATTTGTTGCTCGATGGTGTAGAGGGTGGCTTCACCCGTAACTTTTTGCGCAACGGAGAGCGGTCAACAATCTATGAGGCATCCAGTGAGTATCAGGCTGCTGGTGTACCGCTCGTAATTTTGGCTGGCAAAGAATATGGATCTGGATCTTCGCGTGACTGGGCGGCGAAGGGCACAGCACTTCTTGGCGTTCGCGCGGTCATTGCAGAGTCTTTCGAACGTATCCATCGCTCAAATCTGATCGGTATGGGTGTTCTTCCCTTGCAGTTCTTGAATGGTCAGAACGCTTCCAGCTTGGGATTAACTGGCTCAGAAACTTTTGAGATAACGGGGATCGAAGCTCTCAACCATGGTCCATCTCCAAAGACTTTGACCGTGAAAGCGGGAGAGATCACCTTTGAGGCGCAGTTGCGTATCGATACACCTGGTGAAGCGGATTACTACCGCCACGGGGGCATCATGCAGTACGTGCTTCGCTCGCTGATTAATTAAGGCAGGTCTAACCTCACATCTGCTGGTGTTGCTCTAACCTCGCATTGAGGGGGCTCCTCGCGTAGAATTTGGGGATGTCTAACCCTCGGATTTTGCCCGCTATCAAGGGGCCGCAAGATCTACGAGAGCTCACGACGGAACAACTCAATCTGCTCGCCGGGGAGATCCGTGAGTTCCTCATCGAAAAGGTTTCCAAGACAGGCGGCCATCTAGGGCCAAATCTGGGTGTCGTTGAGCTGACGATTGCGATGCATAAGATCTTCGATTCGCCCAAAGATGTAATCCTCTTTGATACCGGCCATCAAACCTATGTTCATAAGATTTTGACGGGTCGGCAAGTTGGATTCGATACCTTGCGCCAGCGCGGTGGTCTGGCTGGTTATCCAAGTCGAGCCGAATCCGAACACGATGTCATTGAAAACTCTCATGCCTCTTGCGCCCTCTCGTGGGCAGATGGCGTTGCACGTGGTCTTAATGTTCTGGGTGTCAAAAATCGGACCGTCGTCTGCGTAGTAGGAGACGGCGCCCTCACCGGCGGAATGGCCTGGGAGGCACTTAACAACATTGCCGCTAATCCCGAGTTGCCCCTGGTTATTATCGTCAACGATAACGAACGTTCCTACTCGCCAACGATCGGGGGAGTTGCCACATATCTCTCCACTCTGCGGACCACGAGCGGATATGAAAAATTTCTCGATTGGGGAAAGAACGTTCTTGAAAGAACTCCAGTTGTAGGTCAACCCATCTATGAAACCCTGCACGGTGTCAAAAAGGGCATTAAAGATATTGTCGCCCCGCAAGGCATGTTTGAAGATTTAGGGCTTAAATATTTTGGCCCCGTTGATGGTCACAACATTGAGGCGCTCGAGAGCGCATTTACTCAAGCCAAGAATTTCAACGGACCGATCTTGGTCCATGTCATTACCGAAAAGGGTCGCGGTCACGCACCGGCGATCAATGACCAGGCAGAGAAGTTTCATGCTGTGGGAGTTGTTAATCCTCAGACCGGTCAGCCGCTCAAGAAATCGGGACCTTCGTGGACTTCTGTATTCGCTCGAGAATTAGTCGATATCGGACGTGAGCGATCTGATGTTGTCGCGATCACCGCAGCGATGCTCGGTCCAACCGGTCTTGATCAATTTCAATCTGCCTTTCCTGAGCGCACCTTCGATGTCGGAATCGCAGAGCAACATGCCGCGACATCTGCGGCAGGAATGGCCTTTGCGGGGCTGCATCCAGTTGTCGCTATCTACTCCACCTTCCTTAATCGGGCCTTCGATCAACTCTTAATGGATGTCGCTCTCCATCACGCCGGCGTAACCTTTGTTCTAGATCGGGCAGGAATTACCGGCGATGACGGGCCATCACACAATGGAATTTGGGATTTAGCTTTATCGGGGATTGTCCCAACGCTGCACGTTGCCGCCCCGCGCGATGGAGCGCGGTTGCGCGAAGTACTTCGTGAAGCGGTCGAGATAAGTGATGCGCCGACTCTGATTCGATATCCAAAGGGCGCGCTCTGCGAAGATATTCCAGCATTTGAACGTCGTGATGGGATCGATGTGCTGTATCGCGGTGAGAGCGCAGATATTCTCTTAGTAAGTGTGGGCGCAATGGCCACAATGGCCGTTGAGGCTGCAGCACAGGCATATAGAGAGGGCGTTGGAGTCACGGTCATTGATCCTCGTTGGGTGAAACCACTACCTAGATCTTTGGTCACTATGGCTCGACGTTATAAGAGCATTGTGATTATTGAAGATGGAATTAAACACGGCGGCATCGCCAGCACCGTCTCTGAACTCTTCCGTGAGGAAGGCTTATCCGTTCCAATTCACTCTATTGGTGTACCGCTTCAATTCCTCGAGCATTCAAAGCGCGATGAGATCTTTAACGATCTAGGAATTACCGTTCAGACAATTACTCGTTCTCTGGTTAGCTGGTCGCTTACCTTGAAAGAACTTGAACTTTCGCAAGACCAGGAAAGTGCAATTCGCCAAGAATCAAACTGAGACTGGCTTCTTGCGCTTTCCCATCCGCAAGAAGATTGTCGTTCCACCTACAAGGTAGACCACCCAGACGAGAGCTTGCAATGTGGTTGGTCGTTCGGCATATCCCAGCAACGAGTGAAGGACATCTCCAAAACTAGAATCTTCGGCGACCCAGCCCGATGTATTCCAAAGTTGGTGATGTAAGAACGGGAGCCAGTTAAGTTCTTGCATATTCTGGATAGCGTCGGTGAGAAGACCGGCAGCAAATACCATCAACGCCACACCCAAGGTGCGGAAGAAGAGACGGAGATTGATCTTCGCGCCGAGGCGGTAGATGCCGAAAGATATTGAGAGCGCGGCGGCCAGCCCAAGAATGGCCCCTAGCCAGATGAGCTTGCCTTGCACTGGAGTACCGGCCTGCTTGGTATTTGCAAAGATAATGGCGAGTGTGAAGACCATGGTCTCAACACCTTCGCGGCCGACCGCTTGGAAGGCAAGGAGACTAACTCCCCAGCGACCTCCACGGGTGATTGCAGCATCGCTTTTGGCTTGCAGTTCGTGGGAGAGCCCGCGTGCGTGGCTCTGCATCCAGAAGGTCATGTAGGTCAAAATTGCTGCAGCTAACAGGTAGGTAATGGTTTCAAAATAGGTCTGCACGTTCGACCCGCTGTATTGGCTGATCAGCGCATATGCCGCGATTCCGCCGGCAAAGATAAGGCCAAAGGCCGCCGCTACCCCCCAATAGACATTCTTAAAGAGGTGGCGCTGATTCATTCGTTTCAGGTAGGCGAGAAGGATTGCGACAATCATTGACGCTTCGAAGCCTTCACGCAGGAAGATCACGAATGTAGGAATCATGGAGCCAGCCTAACTACGGCGGGGTGAATTACACAACTTTTATGTTGCGTAATTCGCATCACTCTGCTGCCTCACTCTCCTCGACTGTAGGGGGCTCCGGTACGACAAGAGGTTCTGTCTCTAAGAGTGGCTGGACCAATATCTCTTTGATCTGATCAATCTGCCACTTTCTGGCCCCATTAGTCTTCAAGAGATCCTGGATATAACTCTCGAGCTGCGACGTAGGTGGGTTCTTCCAAACTAACTGGCGAATGACTTCTGGTGAGATGAGATTTTCCACTGGAATATCCAACTCCGCGGCTCGCGCAATAACGGCTGCGCGTGCATGGGTGAGGCGAGCATGGCCAAGAGGATTGCGATCCTTCCACAATTTAATGGGAGGCAGTCCAACGGTTGGGACTCGCAATATTGGTAGTTCGGCTTCGGTGAGTTTTAGAGTCTCTTGAAAAAGCGCAAACCATTCAGTGGTGGGAGCTTGTTGTGTGCGAGTTCTCCTTTTGATGATTTTGCTAAATTCATCAACGTTCGTAGGTCGCTTTGTTGCAATTTCGATGAGTACTTCATCATTGAAGATACGGCCGGGAGCAATATCAATTTCACGGGCATATGTATCGCGCGCCTGCCACAGGGTTCTAATGATTGCTAACGTCATTCGATCGCGAACTTTGTGCATTCCAGAGGTGCGGCGCCAAGGATCAGTTCGAGGAGGTGGAGCGGGGTTCTTAAGTATTTGTGCGAAATCTTCTTGAGCCCATTCCAACTTTCCGCGCTCTCGCAATAAATTCTCAACGGCATCTCGCAAGTCAACGAGTACATCAACGTCAAGTGCGGCGTAGGTTAACCAATCTGAATGCAAAGGGCGTAGCGACCAATCAACTGCGCTATGTTCCTTTGCCAGTTGAATATCCAAAAGCGATTCACAAAGAGGACCCAGTCCAACTCGTTCACAGCCGGCAATTCTTCCGCCAAGCTCGGTATCAAAGAGGTGCAGTGGATTGATACCAAGTTCACGAAGACATGGAAGATCCTGAGTACTTGCGTGGACGATCCATTCACAATTTTGAAAGGTGAGATTCATCTCGCTCCAGAGCTCTGCATCGTTAACTGCAATAGGATCGATAAGGTGCAGACCTCCACCACGGCGAAAGATCTGAATTAAATAGGCGCGCTGGCTGTAGCGATAACCAGATGCCCTCTCGGCGTCGACCGCAATCGGACCATCGCCTTTCTTAAGTTGTTCCAGGGCATCCTTAAAGCCAGCGCTATCTACGATCAGTTCGGGCAAGCCCGATCGAGGGACAAGTAATGGCTCCGGCATAAGGCAAATGTATTACTGCGTGAGGTTGCTACGAGTCAGCGGAGTAACACCTTCAGGAAGCGGCTCCAGCCCAGCACATCGTTCCAAGAGGTCAAGCCAAGCTCTTACATTGTTTGGGATAGCAAAAGAGTCGGTCGGAGTCCAAGAAGCTCGAACTTCCAATTCAGAATCGTCGGCTCTCTCACCTAGCGTCCCAAAAGAGGAGCTGGCAACACGGGTTACGGTTCCGCTCGGTTGCACGTAGGCACACTCAAATTTATCGAGGGATTCAATAAGCCAACTCCAACCTACATTTGCCACCATCGGGTCAGATGCCATCTCTTGATCAACCTCCGCCCTGACAAATGTCACACAACGGAAATCTCCACCCCAGCCCTCTTGCCCAGCAGGATCATGGAGGAGGACGAAGCGAGCTGTGCCAATTTCATCTTGAGTATCGGCTGTCATTGCAAAGGCGAATGGGGCGAGCTTTTGGGGAGCGGGAATTTCTTCCACAATTAGTTCTGCGCGAGTTGTAATACCGCGGATATCAGCCAGGATCTCATCAAAATTCTTCACACCGGCCATGGGATAAGGATAATTTGCGCTTCAATTATTCGCGGGAAGGCGCGAGGCGATAGTGAAGGAATTGACCTCCCGCAACAGCCACCTTGGAGATTTCCAGCGCCCCTAGTGTCAGATCCTGAAGATGTATCCCACCTTCACCTCCAACTTTCTCAGAGATAGTGAGAAAGAGTTCTTGAATTAAGCCCTCTGCGATCGCCTGCTCCAAAAGAGTTGGACCAGATTCAAAGAGCAGGTCACCAAATTCAGTAGTGGCGCGTTCTACGGCAGATGCCAAGGGAAGATCCCAGGCAACCGCACTCTGATTGCCCTCAAGGCGAGTGGGGAGCGAGCCGTGGGTAAGCACGACCAGCGGCACCGGAGTCTTCTCATACGGTTCGTGCCGAGCGGTGTTGCCTCCGATAAGAATGGCTCCAAACTCCTGACGAAGTTGGTGGAAACGCAGGCGATCGGCGGGGAAGGAGAGCCCAGCCGAACTGCCTCCAAGGGAGGTCGAGCCATCCCGACCTACGATGAGGTTTGCTGCGACACGGGCTTTCACACCGCAACTTTAAGTGTCAGTGGTGCGATTTACTCTTTAGAACATGATCATCGACTGCGAAACCTGCACAATGCGCGATCTGGCTTGTTCGGATTGCGTCGTATCTGTCCTCCTATCTATATCGGATCGCCCTCAGGATGAGATCTCCGCCGTTGAGTTGCGTGCCATATCCACGCTCTCCGAAAAAGGGTTGGTTCCACCGCTGCGCTACCACGCCTAGTTGACTCCAAAATTTGGGTACTCCACATCTGGCTGACTAGCCTTACGGGGTGTCTGCCAGGAAAATACTTCTCGTCACCAACGATCTAGGTCCTCGCGCTGGTGGCATCGAAACTTTTATCTTGGGTCTAATTGATCAACTAGATGGCAGCCAGATAGTCATTTACACCGCTGCGCAAAAAGATAGCGCCCAATTCGATACCACCCTCGCTGCACGGACCGGCGCGGTCATCATCCGCGATAAGAGTTCGATATTGCTCCCAACCCCGTTTGTAAATCGAAGAGTTAGAGCTGTTATGAAGCAGCACCAATGCGAGGTGATTTGGTTCGGGGCTGCAATGCCATTGGCGTGGATGGCAAGGTTACTCAAGCGCGCTGGTGCTAAGCAGATTGTTGCCATCACACATGGGCATGAAGTCTGGTGGGCCAAACTCCCGATCTTTCGCCAGATATTTTCGCATGCAACTAATTCAATCTCTACTCTCACCTATTTAGGGGAGTTCACCCGTCAAGCGATGGCACCGGTCGTTAGTCAGCGTTGTCAGATGGTTCAGATAGCACCTGGAATCTCGATTGAACATTTCGCTCCGGGTGAGAGGTCAGAATCCCTTGTAAACGAGTTGCGGTTACAGGGTAAACAAGTGTTAATTTCAGTTGGACGACTCGTTCACCGCAAAGGCCAAGACAAATTGCTGGAAGCTCTCCCACAAATATTGCTTAGCCACCCTGATGTAGTTCTTCTCTTCGTCGGAGTAGGACCGCGCAAGAAGAAACTGGATCAGTTAGTTCGAAAGCACGATCTAGCAGACTATGTTCGATTTGTAGGTCGCGTTCAGTACGACCAGCTCCCTGAGTATTTCCGCTTGGGCGATCTCTTCGTTATGCCCTCGCGTTCAAGGCTGGCAGGACTTGAGGTTGAAGGACTCGGGATCGTTTATCTCGAGGCGAGTGCAACTGGCATTGCCGTTTTGGCGGGAGAATCTGGTGGCGCTCCTGATGCCGTACTTCCCGGCAAGACGGGAGAGATAGTTGATGGAACCGATCCTGCAAAGATTGCTGAAAAGATTATTGAGCTTCTGGATCGTCCATCCAGGCTTCTTGCCATGGGTGTGGCAGGGCGGGCTTGGACAGAGGAGCGTTGGAGCTGGAAGCTTTGGGGAGAACGCTTTCGTGAAGTCTTATTCGGCTATTAAGTGATTCGCTAAAGCTACAACTATCGCTTGCGTGCGATTTCTGACACCTAACTTTCGATAGATAGATGCCAGATGCGTTTTAACTGTCGCCTCGGATAGGAAGAGATGTGATCCCATCTCTTTGGCACTCCACCCGGTCTGCAAAATTTGAATCACATCCAGTTCGCGCTGCGTTAGGTCAAATCTATTTTGAGGAAGTGCTGGCGCAGCAAAATGATAAGAGGAATTTTCAAGTTGATCGATAATTGTTAGTAGATGCGTGACCGGTTCTCCTTTAAGTACATAAGCCGCCGCACCGCGTTGGTGTGCCTGACGCAGCGAGTTTGGATCATCGCCCAGAGTAAGAACAATGCATCGCAAGAGGGGAGTAATCAGATCCAAACCAGATCCATCAGGTAGATTCACATCGACAAGGATTAGATCTGGTTTGGTGAAGAGCAGCTGAGCCCGAGCCTCGGCTAATGAGGCAGCTTCTCCTACGATATTGTGCCCTACCCCCTGCAACGCTTGTTTAAGCCCCTGTCGTATGAGCTCGTGGTCATCAACTATGAGGATTAGCATCTAGTCATTTTCCATGAGCTGCGCCCGCGAAAAGTTCTCATCAAGACTCAATTTCCAACCGATGAGATCAAGTCGTTCGCCGATTCCAACTAACCCAAAACGTTCGGGGTTAGATTTTCCAGCGCTCACTCCATTATTTTCAAGAGTTATCTCTCTTGATCGAATCTCAACTCGGATGGTGGTTGCACGGCCATGCTCAATTGCATTTCGAGCTAGTTCTATCAATACTTTTCCAAGTTCAACTCCGACCTCGGAATCGGGCAACGATCCATCTACTTGAGTCACCACTTGTAGAGAATCTAGCGCCGCCAAGAAACTGCTCTGCACATCATCACGGAGCGAGCGGAGGCGAAAGATCTCATCACGCACTCTTCTATTAAGACCTGTCACCTGTTCTCGGATCTCACGCAACCCAGTGCGTGAGCCTGCGGAGGTATCGGATCGTCCGATCTCACTATCGAGCGCATACCCAATTGCCGCCAGCTCTTGCGCGATACCATCATGTAATTCGCGAGCGATGCGGGTGCGTTCTTGAGAGAGATCAGTCAAATAGATCGGCGATCTCTTGTGCAAATTGTTGATTGATCACATGGCGTTTAACCGAAAGTTTGGCGGTTAGCTGTCCATCGGCGATCGTGAAATCTTGCGGAAGGATCGTGAATTTTCTAATCGACTCGGCTCGACTGACAACCTTGTTAGCCTCATCCACCGCTGCTTGAATTACATCGATTAATGCGGGATCTTTGGAGAGTTCTGCCGCTGTAGCGCCGGATTTTTTATTATTAGTGGCCCAGGTCTTTAAAGAATCTGGGTCTAAGGTGATCAATGCGGCGATAAATGGCCTGTTATCTCCAACTACCATGCACTGACTGACCAACGGGTGTGCACGGAGTCGATCTTCTAGAACCTCCGGCGCAACATTCTTTCCGCCCGATGTAACAATGATCTCTTTCTTGCGACCCACAATACTTAAGTATCCGTCAGCATCTATCAGACCCAAATCTCCGGTCTTGAAGAAACCATCCTCTGTCATGCACTCTTGGGTGGCCGCTTCATTTTGCCAGTAACCCTGCATCACGACGTCGCCTTGGATCAACACTTCGCCATCCTCGGCTAGTTTGATACGAGTACCTGGAATTGGGCGACCGACGCTTCCGATCTTTTGAGCGGAGCGAACGTTCAAAGTAGATGCAGCCGTGGTTTCAGTTAAACCGTAACCCTCGAGGATGTTAATTCCAGCTCCACGAAAGAAGTGGCCCAACCGTGGACTCAACGGAGCACCACCGGATATTGCAGCATCGACACGTCCACCCAGACCAGTTCTAATTTTTGAGTAGACGAGTTTGTCGAAGATGAGATGAAGCGCGCGGGTCTTTGCGGAAATTACCCCAGAGTCAATACCGTGAGAATATTCAACGGCGGTACTTACCGCTTTATTAAATATCTTTGATTTTCCAGATTCGTGGGCCTTGGTTTCAGCGCTGTTGTAGACCTTCTCAAAGATTCTGGGTACTGCTAAGACGAGAGTCGGTTTAAAAGTTCCCAAGTCTTGGGGCAAGCGACTTATATCTCCGCAGTGAGCCAGATGGAGTCCGGCATGGATCGCTCCGAACTGAATCATGCGACCAAATACATGTGCGATCGGCAAGAACAAGAGAGTTGAGCCACCAGGTTTGAGGAATTCGACTCTGGCGTACAGCACCACATTTGAACACTCCGACATAAAGTTGGCGTGTGTAAAGGTGACTCCCTTGGGGTTTCCAGTCGTGCCCGAGGTGTAGATCAGGGTCATCAAATCTTCCGGCCCGATCGCGGCGAGACGCTCATCGAGGCTCGTATCTGGGATAGAGCGCCCTGCCGCCACCAGATTCGGTAGAGCATCTTCGGTGATGGTGAGAACATCTTTGCAGGTGGTAGGGAGAACAGGTGCTGCCAATTGCGCGAGAGATGGTGACTCGACAATCAGAAGCGAACTACCTGAGTCACTTAAAATCCAACGGATCTGTTCCGCGCTAGAGGTTTCATAGATGGGTACGGTGATGGCGCCGCAGTAGATAATGGCGAAATCTAAGATGGTCCACTCATAACGGGTCTTGGCCATGATCGCGACGCGATCTCCTCGCTCAAGCCCCCAAGCGATGAGCCCCTTTGCCACGCTGCGAACTTCTTGATCGAGTTCGAGGGCGGTCACCGGTTGCCAACCATCGCCAAGCGGGCGGGAGAGTAGAACTCTGTTCGGCTCTTTAGTCGCCCGGTCCGTGATGATCTTGGTGATATTCCCCGACGTTGGGTGCGGCACCAGTGCCGGCAGGTAAGTCTCAATCATGCGAGAACGCTAGTGGGAAAGGCGCGAACTTTCATTGCCTATCGCAAGGTAATCTTCGCAGGTGGAAAACTTCAGCATAGGCGTCGATATCGGGGGAACTAAGGTTCTTGGCGGAGTTGTCGACTCATCTGGAAACATCCTGACCACCCACCGTGAAGATACGCCAAAGGCTGGCGGCGCAGCGCTTACCGAGACGATCATCGGCGTAATACAGGAGTTGTTGGCGCAACATGAAGCCACATCAGTTGGAATTTCTGCCGCAGGATTTGTCTCTTCCGATCGTCAGACAATGCTGGCCACACCTAACATTGCTGATTGGAATGGAATCAATCTCAAGGCCGAGATATCGCGGGAGATTGACCTTCCCGTAGTTATTGAGAATGATGCCAACGCCGCTGCCTGGGGCGAGGCGATCTATGGCGCCGGTCGCGGCGAGAGCGAAATCATGATGGTCACCGTAGGAACAGGAATCGGTGGGGGACTCGTTAACAACGGTGCGCTCTATCGTGGCGCTTTTGGGGTTGCTGCTGAGTTCGGACATATGCGCTTGGTACCAGGTGGACACCCCTGTGGTTGCGGGGCGTTTG
>CAIMNT010000215.1 GCA_903842855.1 uncultured Actinomycetes bacterium | reverse complement strand
CTGTGCCACCGTTGCAGTGTTGATGTTGATGGTACCTGAAGTGATCTTCCCTTTGGAGGCTCCACCCTTTTTAGATTTCGATGAGGTAGCTGTTACGGGAGGTGCACCCACGATTATCTGCTGGCCGTCGGTGAGGACTTCGGCTAAATTAATATCGGTGAGCGAAACACCTTTAAGTTGTTTGCCCGCTGCCTTGATCGCATCTATTGCGCGCGAACCCTGCGGCAATTTATAAACTCCCGGGTGCAAGACCTTACCCGCGACATCAACCACGATCATTGCTGGAGGCGCAGCAATGGGAGAGTAACTTGGTATTGGCGCGATAGAAGGAGTAGTTACCGGCGCAGCATTTCCATGTGCCAAGGAGAAGAAGATTGCCCCAACGCCAAGTGCCATAGCGAGGACGACATAAATGGCGCGACGTTGCAGATCGCTAAAATGTGGAAATTCGAACATGGCGCAACTTTAAGAAGCGCGCCATGTTCTCAATTTATCTAGATGTTCTTCTGTGGATTAAATAACGATGTTGACGAGCTTTGGCGCAACCGTGATGATCTTCTTGATCTGCGCCCCTGCAATCTCAGCTGTGATCACATCATTTTCTAGTGCCAATTTTTCGAGCTCCTCTTTGGCAATACTAGGAGTTACCTCGATACGCGCTTTGATCTTGCCGCTGATCTGCAAGACAACTGTGACATTGTCTGCTCCAAGCAGCGACTCATCGATCGTTGGCCACCCGGCAAGAGCAACCGCAGGTTTGTGACCTAATCGCTCCCACATATCTTCAGCGGTGTACGGAGCAACGAGCGACAACGAGATCGCAATTGCCTCGGCTGCTTCGCGCACCGCAGGGTCTGCTCCCCCGCAACCAGAATCAATCGCCTTACGAGTCGCATTTACCAACTCCATAATGCGAGCTACCGCGACGTTGAAGCGGAATGATTCGACGGCAAAGGAGATATCAAACAAGCTCTTGGCAGTTACCTTGCGCAGTGAGATATCGCCACCCTTAAAGTCAACCCCGGGTTCGCTGATGACATCACCTGATATACGCCAGGCGCGGTTTAAGAATTTGAAGGATCCACTTGGTGATACATCAGCCCAGTCGATGTCATCTTCTGGAGGACCTGCAAAGACCATAGATAGCCGAATCGCATCGACACCATGAGTCGCTAATTCGTCAGATAAACGCACCAGATTTCCACGCGATTTAGACATAGCAGAGCCATCCATCTGCACCATGCCTTGGTTGAGCAGGCGGGTGAAGGGTTCTTCAAAATCCAGATAGCCCAAGTCGTGCAGGACCTTAGTAAAGAAGCGTGAGTAGAGCAGGTGCAAGATGGCGTGAGTTACCCCGCCTACATACTGATCAACTGGCAACCAGGTCTTGACCTCTTCTAGATCAAAGGCGCGATCGTGAAATTGGGTACTGGTGTAGCGCAGGAAGTACCAACTGGAGTCAAAGAAGGTATCCATCGTGTCGGCATCGCGCTTGGCAGCGGCTCCGCAGATGGGACAAGGAACATTGACCCAATCTTCGGCGGCGCCAAGTGGGGATGAACCTTTTGGCTTGAGATCAAGTCCTGTTGCATCAGGAAGCTCGACCGGCAATTGAGCTTCTGGAACTGGAACTTCACCGCATGACGGGCAATGAATAATCGGAATCGGAGTTCCCCAGAAACGTTGACGTGAGATCAACCAGTCGCGCAGACGATAATTCTTGGCAGATCTACCTAAATCCTTAGCCGATAGCTCTTCAACGATCTTGGCAATGGCAGCATCTTTTGTAAGTCCGTTAAGTGAGCCAGAGTTAAAGAGCGCGCCATCCCCCGCTGTTGCCACACCAGTGACGGCAGGATCTTCATCACCAGTTTCAACAACTACACGAACCGGCAGCCCCATCGCGCGAGCGAAATCTAAATCGCGTTGATCGTGCGCCGGAACAGCCATGATCGCGCCAGTTCCATAATCTGCCAAAACATAATCAGATGCCCAGATAGGAAGCTTCTCGCCATTTACTGGATTGATTGCGTAACGCTCAAGGAAGACACCGCTCTTCGGGCGATCTGTAGCTAAGCGATCTATATCGCTGGCAGCCTTAGTCTCCTCGAGATATTTATTAAATGCAGATTCAACCGGGCCGCCTGCCGCAAGTTCGGCAGCGAGCGCACTGTCGACTGCGACCACCATAAATGTGGCGCCATACAAAGTGTCAGGGCGAGTTGTGTAAATCGTAATTGGCTCGGCGCGACATTCGATTTCGAAAGTTACTTCGGCGCCTTGTGAGCGACCGATCCAATTGCGCTGCATCTGCAGCACCTTCTCTGGCCAAGCGCCTTCCAAATCTTTCATGTCATCGAGCAAGCGATCAGCGTAATCAGTGATCTTCAAATACCACTGGTTCAACTTCTTTTTGGTGACAGGTGTATCGCAACGCTCACAAAGGCCGGCGACTACCTGCTCATTTGCAAGAACGGTCTGATCTTTAGGACACCAGTTGACGGCAGAATCTTTACGGTAGGCAAGACCCTTTTTATACATCTCAAGGAAGAGCCATTGGTTCCACTTGTAATACTCGGGGTCTGAGGTGTGAAGAACGCGATCCCAGTCGAAGGAACATGCGTAGCGACGCATTGAGGCCTTCTGAACTTCGATGTTCTCGTAGGTCCAGGCGCGAGGATCGGTTCCGCGCTTGATCGCGGCGTTCTCGGCTGGAAGCCCAAATGAGTCCCACCCGATGGGGTGCATGACATTAAATCCCTTTTGAACCCAGTAACGGGCGATGACATCACCAAGCGCGTACGCCTCGGCATGGCCCATGTGCAGGTCCCCTGATGGGTAAGGGAACATATCCAGGACATACTTCTTAGGGCGAGGGTCATCGGGGCGAGCAGACTTAAATGGTTCTATCTGATCCCAGACCGGGAGCCACTTCTCTTGTATTCCTTGGACGTCATAAGCCTCATGCATGAGGCGCATTCTCCCATGCCACGCCAGTCAACTCTTCCGATACCTGCCAGAGTGAGGTCGCCAGCTGTTGGTCATAGGCCAGAGCCTTGCCGTGGGTGAACTTTGGAGAGCCTTTGAGTTCAAATAATCCATCAGGTCCAAGAAATGCGGTGTGGTTAAGTCCCTCAAGGACCGCAGCGCAGAGCAGGGGTAGAGCACCCTCTGCCGCGCTCTGTGCAAACTTATTGGCTGTCAGGTCG